>JBOHAW010000217.1:0-19969 GCA_050697975.1 Gaiellaceae bacterium | reverse complement strand
CCGCTGCTCGGCCTCGGGCTGGCGGCCGCCGCCCTGGAGCCGGCACTGCCCGCCGCCGCCCTCGGTCTCGGCTTCGTGAACGGCTGGCTGGCGGCGTACCTCGCGGCCTGCGCCCGGCTGGTCGGAGGCCTGCCGCACGCGCAGGTCACCTCCTGGAGCGGCCTCGGCCTGCTCTTCGGCGTCCCTGCCCTGGCCGTCCTCGCTCTGCGTGCAGGCGACCGGCACCGGCGGCTGCTGGCAGCGCTCACCGCGTGCCTCGGCCTCTTCGCGGCCGGCTGGCGGCTGCTGCCCCACCACCCGCCTCCACCCACCGGCCTGCGCATCACCTTCCTCGACGTGGGCCAGGGCGACGCCGTCCTGCTCCAGACCCGGCGGGCCGCGATCCTCGTCGACCAGGGGCCTCCGGAGGGTCGCGTCGCAGAGCAGCTCGAGCGCCTCGGCGTTCGGCGCCTGGCGATGCTCGTGCTCACGCATCCGCAGCGCGACCACGTCGGCGGGGCGGAGGAGGTGCTCGAGCGCATCGCCGTCGACGTCGTTCTCGACCCGCGCCTGCCCGTCCCGAGTCCCTACGAGGCATCTGCGCTCGCGGCCGCCCGGCGCCGCGACGTTCCGGTCGTCGTCGCGCGCGCCGGGCGCGCCTACGCCGTCGGCAGGCTCCGGCTGAGGGTGCTCTGGCCGGACGGCCCCGGGCCGCGCGTGGACGATCCCAACCGCCACGCGACCGTTCTGCACGTCTCGTACGGCAGCGTCGACGCGCTGCTCACCGCCGACGCCGAGAGCGACGTGACCGTCCCTCTGCGCCCTCCGCCGGTGGAGATCCTCAAGATCGCCCACCACGGCTCGGCCGACGCGCTGCTGCCGGAGTTGCTGCGGCTCGTACGGCCGCGCGTCGCGGTCATCTCGGTCGGAAAGCGCAACGACTACGGCCACCCGACCCCCTCGACGCTGGCCACGCTCGAGTCCGCTCCCGGCCTCGCCGTCTACCGCACCGACGTCGACGGCCGCATCACGATCGACTCCGACGGCGACCGCTTCCAGGTACGGGACGAGCGCTGAGTATCATCGCCCCGGTGGCCGCCGACCTCCAGCCCGTCTACCTGATCGTCGGCGGGGACCGCCCCAAGATCCACCGTGCCCTGCAGCGCCTGCGCGCGCGCGTCGCCGAGGAGAGCGTCGAGGTCCTGTCCGCGCGGGACACGAGCGGGGAGGAGGCGGTGGCGGCCTGCAACGCGCTCGGACTCTTCGGCGCCGGCGGACGCCTCGTGATCGTCGAGGAGGCCGAGCGCTGGAAGGCCGCCGACGTGAAGTCGATCGCGGCCTACCTGGCGAGCCCCGCTCCCGAGACGGTGCTCGCGCTCACGGGCGAGCTCAAGGCCGAGTCGCCGCTCGGCAAGGCATGCGCCAAGGGCGGCGAGGTGCTCGCGTACGACGTGCCCAGGGGAAAGCTGCCCGAATGGGTCGCCGCCCGCTTCGAGGCGCTCGGCGCCGCCGCCGATCGCGAGGCGTGCCGGGCGCTGATCGAGGTCGTCGGGGACGATCTGCACGCGCTCGCGACCGAGGCGGAGAAGCTCGCCGCCTGGGCGGGCGGCGACGCGATCGACGCGCGCACCGTCCAGCAACTGGTGCCGCACCTCGCGGACACGCCGCCGTGGGACCTCACCGACGCGTGGGGGCGACGCGACGTCCCGGCTGCCCTGGCGGCGGTCGAGGCGGCGCTCGACCGGAGCGGAGAAGCCCGCTCGACGACGCTCTCGCGGCTGGTCGGCTCGATGAACGGCCACGTCGCCCTCGTGCGCGCCTGTCAGCGCTTCCAGGCGGAAGGCCTGTCTCCCCAGGCGGCCGCGGCGCGGCTCGGCAAGCGACCCTTTCCGGTGCAGAAGGCGTTCGCGCAAGCCTCGAACTTCACCGTGGACGAGCTCCGGGACGCCGTCGTCCGCCTGGCGCAGCTCGACCACGCGCTCAAGGGCGGCAGCAGGCTCGCCGGAGATCTCGAGCTCGAGCGGGCGCTCGTGGACATCACGCGGCCGGCCGAGCCGGCGCCGGCCCGAAGCTAGGGGGCCTCTAGGAGCTCTTGGCGGTCAGTCTGGCCGCCTGGGCCTTCTTGCGCGCGGCCGCGTTCTTGTGCAGGGCGCCACTCGAGGCGGCCTTGTCGATCAGCCGCACGAGCTCGCGGTGGTCGTCCGCCACCCTGGCCGCGTCGCCGTCGGCGACCGCGGACTGCAGGCGCCGCGTGAGGGTCTTCACGCTCGAGCGGTAGCGCAGGTTCTGCAGCCGCTGGCGGGCTGCGATTCCGACGCGCTTCTTCTGCTGTCTGATGTTGGCCATGACTCGAAAAACGCCCGCAGGCGCGGGCCGCAGGATGGTAGCAGAGGGCGCAGGGCCGCTCCCTATACTCGCCTCGTGGAGGAGCGAGGCAGGGGCCGCCGGCTCGCGCGGTCGACGGCGATCTTCTCGCTGGCAACCGGGCTTTCGCGCATCCTCGGACTCGTCCGCGAGATCGTCGCCCGCCGCTATTTCGGCGTCGACGGGAGCGGCATCAACGCGTTCACGGTCGCCTTCCAGATCCCGAACCTCGTCCGGGCTCTGGTCGCCGACGCGGCGCTGTCCTCGGCGTTCGTCCCCGTCTTCAGCGAGCTGCTCGAGAAGGGCGAGCGGGCGAGAGCCTGGCGGGTCGCCTCGACGCTCTTCTGGCTCCTCCTGCTCGGGCTCGGCGCGCTGACGGCGCTGTTCATCCTGGCGGCACCGCTCGTCGTCTCGCCGTTCGGCGTCGAGGACGAGCAGCTCGCGGTCCGGCTCTCGCGCATCCTCTTCCCGCTCGTGACGCTGCTCGGGGTGTCGGGGATCGTCGTCGGGATCCTGAACAGCTACGAGCACTTCACGGTGCCGGCGGTCACCCCGGTCTTCTGGAACCTCGCGATCATCGTCGGACTCGTGCTGGGGGTGCCGCGGGCAGACAGCGAGACGGGCGGGCTGTACGTCTACGCCGTCTCGATCCTGGCCGGGACGGTCATCCAGGTGCTGCTCCCGCTGCCGTGGCTCCGCGGTCGCGACGGGAGCCTGCGGGTCGCCCTGGACTGGCGCGACCCCGCGGTCAGGCGCGTGTTCGCCCTCATGGTCCCGGTCACCCTCGGCCTCGGCCTGATCAACTTCAGCACGGTGATCGGCACGCTGTTCGCGGCGCGGCTGATCGACCGGAACGTCGCGCCGGCGGCGATCGACGCGGCCTTTCGCATCTACATGCTGCCGCAGGGCGTGTTCGCGGTCGCGGTGGCGACGGTGCTGTTCCCCGCGCTCTCGCGGCTGGCGGTGAGGAACGACGTGGAGGGATTCCGCCGGACCGTCTCCGTCGGAGTGCGCCAGATCGGGTTCCTGCTCCTGCCGGCGAGCGCCGCGACGGCCGTGCTGGCCGAGCCGATGGTGCGGCTGCTGTACGAGCGTGGGGAATTCGGGAGCCGGGAGACGACGATCGTGGCGGCCGCGCTGGCCGCCTTCTCGCTCGGCCTCACGTTCAACGGCATCCAGCTGATGCTCAACCGCGGCTTCTTCAGCCTGCAGTTGCCATGGACGGCCACCGCCGTCGCTCTCGGCAACCTCACCCTCAACGTGCTCCTCTACGCGGTTTTCTACCCGCTCGGCACGTGGGGGATCCCGCTCGCGATCTCCGTCTCGAACATCGCAGGCGCGGCGGTCTTGCTCGTGCTCTTACGCCGCCGCATCGGCCGGATCGACTTCGGCGCGATCGCCCGCTCGCTGCTGCTCGTGGCCGTCGCGTCGGCCGTGCTCGCCGGCGTCGCGTTCCTCGTCTGGCGCGTGCTCGACGACGCGGTCGGCCGGTCGCTCGGCGGGCAGATCGTCTCGCTCGGAAGCGCCCTCGCCGCCGGGGCCGTCGCCTACCTCATTTCCTGCCGTTTGCTGGGAGTTCGGGAGATCGAGGCGCTGCTATCGTTGCGAGCCCGCTTCCGCCGCGGCTAGGGACGCATGGACCAGGCCCACATCCGCAACTTCTCGATCATCGCCCACATCGACCACGGGAAGTCGACGCTGGCAGATCGCATCCTCGAGGTCACCGACACGGTGTCGGGCCGGGACATGCGCGACCAGCTGCTGGACACGATGGAGCTCGAGCGCGAGCGCGGCATCACGATCAAGGCCCAGGCCGTGCGCGTGGCGTGGAAGGGCTATCAGCTCAACCTGATCGACACGCCGGGTCACGTCGACTTCACCTACGAGGTCTCGCGCTCGCTCCAGGCGTGCGAGGGGGCGCTGCTCGTCGTCGACGCCGCCCAGGGGACGGAGGCGCAGACGCTCGCCAACGCGTACCTGGCGATCGAGAACGACCTCGAGATCGTGCCGGTCGTGAACAAGATCGACCTGCCGCAGGCGAATCCGGACGCCGCCGCCGCCGAGGTGGCCGACCTGATCGGCGAGGACGCCGAGCGCGTGCTGCGCATCTCGGCAAAGACCGGCCAGGGCGTCGAGGCCGTGCTCGACGCGGTCGTCGAGCGCGTCGGGGCGCCCGAGGGCGATCCGGACGCGCCCGCCCGTGCGCTCGTCTTCGACTCCTCCTACGACCAGTACCGGGGCGTGGTCGCGTTCGTGCGGGTCGTGGACGGGCGCTTCCAGACGCGGGAGCCGCTGCGCGCGATGGCCGAGGGAACGCGCTTCGAGGCCGAGGAGCTCGGCTTCTTCTCGCCGACGATGCGGGCGGCGGACACGCTTGCCGCCGGCGAGGTCGGCTACGTCGTGACCGGTCTGAAGGACGTCTCGAAGCTGCGCGTCGGCGACACGCTCACCTCGGAGCGGCGCCCGGCGACCGAGCCTCTGCCCGGCTACAAGGACGTGAAGCCGATGGTGTTCTCCGGCCTCTTCCCGACCGACTCGGACGACTATCCGGAGCTTCGCGACGCGCTCGAGCGGCTGAAGCTCAACGACGCGTCGCTGTTCTACGAGCCGGAGACCTCGCAGGCGCTCGGCTTCGGCTTCCGCTGCGGCTTCCTCGGCCTCCTGCACATGGAGATCGTGCGCGAGCGGCTCGAGCGCGAGTTCGACCTCGACCTGCTCGTGACCGCGCCGAACGTCGCGTATCGCGTCGAGACGAAGGCGGGCGAGCGGCTGGAGGTGCACAACCCGGCGGAGATGCCCGACGAGCTGGAGCGAGTCGAGGAGCCCTACATCAAGGCCTCGATCATCGTCCCGAAGGAGTTCGTCGGCGCCGTCATGGAGCTGAACAACGATCGCCGCGGGCGCTTCGACCACATGGAGTACCTGTCCGAGGAGCGCGTGCACCTGACCTACGAGCTGCCGCTCGCCGAGATCGTGCTCGACTACTACGACCAGCTCAAGTCGCGCACGCGGGGCTACGCGAGCTTCGACTACGACGTGTCCGGGTTCCGCGAGGGGCACCTGGTGCGCGTGGACGTGCTCGTCGCCGGCGAGCCGGTCGACGCGCTGTCGCTGATCATGCACCGCGACGGCGCCTACGCACGCGGCAAGGCGCTCGTCGAGCGGCTGAAGCAGGAGATCCCGCGCCAGTTCTTCGACGTCGCGATCCAGGCCGCGATCGGCTCCCGCGTGATCGCCCGCGAGACGGTGAAGGCGCGGCGCAAGGACGTGCTCGCGAAGTGCTACGGCGGCGACATCACGCGCAAGCGCAAGCTGCTCGAGAAGCAGAAGGCCGGCAAGAAGCGGATGAAGCAGGTCGGCTCGGTGGAGGTGCCGCAGGAGGCCTTCCTGGCGGTGCTGAACCTGAACGAGGGCAAGCGGTGAGTGCGGGCGTCCGGCACCTGTACGTCCATCTGCCCTTCTGCGCGCACCGGTGCGGCTACTGCGACTTCGTCACGGTCGTCGGCCGCGAGGGGCAGCAGCGCGCCTACGTCGATGCCCTGCTGGCGGAGCTGGAGCTCGAGCGCGGGCTGCTCGCGCCCGAGCTCGAGACGGTGTTCCTGGGCGGGGGCACGCCGACCTTCACGGCGCCGGCCGAGCTCGCGCGGCTGCTCGGGGCCCTCCCGCCGGCCGCGGAGGTGACGGTCGAGGCGAACCCCGAGACGGTGACGCGCGAGCTGGCCGCGCTGCTGCACGGGGCGGGCGTCACGCGCGTCTCGCTCGGGGCGCAGAGCTTCCAGCCGCACCTGCTCGCCACGCTCGAGCGCCTGGCCAGCCCCCAGTCCGTCCGCCTCGCCTTCTACCATCTCCGTGATGCCGGATTCGACAACATCTCGCTCGATCTCATCTACGGCATCCCCGGCCAGAGCGCCTCCGATCTCGAGCGCGACCTGGACGAGGCGATCGCCCTCGAGCCCGAGCACCTCTCCTGCTACGAGCTCGAGGCCAAGCCTGGGACGCGCTTCGCACATACCTACGGGGATGAGCTGGCTCGGCAGGCGGTGGCGATGGAGACCTACTTCGAGCGTGTCGTCGAGAGGCTGACACAGGCCGGTTTCCGCTGGTACGAGACGGCGAACTTCTGCCGAACGCCCGAACGCGGGGGCGGGCGCGACCTGCGGGCGGGGCACAACCTGGCCTACTGGCTCGGTCGCGACTACGTCGGCATCGGGATCGGTGCCGTCTCCACCGTCGCCGGTAGCCGCTGGCGCAATCGGCCCAGCCTGGCTGCGTACCTGCGCGCCCTGGCGGGTGGAGCGCCGCCCTCCCGTGAGGTGGAGCGGCTCGACGAGGACGTGCGCCGACGCGAGCGCCTGATGCTCGGGCTCCGGCTGGACGAGCCCGTGCCCCTCCCGGGCCTCGAGGCTGCGCTCGACCCGGAGGCGCTGGCGCGCCTGGAGCGGCTGGGTCTCGCCGAGCGGGGCGACGCCGGACTGGCTCTGACCGCGCGGGGCCGCTTCCTCGGCGGCGGCGTCACGGCCGACCTGCTCGCCTGAGCCTCGGCGCGGGCGGGTAAAGTTCCTGCAAACCATGCGGATCGAGCTCAGCGCGAGGCAGCGGGAGATTCTCACGCGGGTCGTCGAGGAGTACGTGGCCACCGGTCAGCCGGTCGGCTCGCGCAACCTCGTCGAGCGCTCCGGCATGCCCGTTTCCGCCTCGACCGTGCGCAGCGAGCTGGCCGAGCTCGAGGAACGCGGCCTGCTCACGCACCCGCACACCTCGGCCGGGAGGATCCCGACCGAGCGCGGCTACCGCTTCTACGCCGAGGGTCTGCTCGAGGACCTCGAGCCGCGCCCCGGCGCGTTCCCGCTCGACCTGACCGCCGCGCGCAGCGAGGTCGAGTCGGCGATGCAGGCGACGACGAACATGCTCTCCGAGGTGACGCGCTTGCTGGCGCTCGTGTCGGCGCCGCCGCTGGAGACGACGACGGTTCGCCACGTCGAGGTGCTGTCCCTCCAGCCGCAGGTCGTAATGGTGGTCGTGATCACGTCGACCGGGGGCGTGAGCAAGCGAATCGTGGCCTTCGACGAGCGGGTCGATCTCGGCCTCGCCGGTTGGGCGGGCGAGTACCTGAACGAGCGCGTCGCGGGCCTGCAGCTCGGGACGCACCTGCTGCGCCAGCGCTTCGAGGACCCCGGGCTCAGCGTGCGGGAGCGCGGCTTCCTCGCCGCTCTGCGACCCGCGTTCACGGATCTCGTCACTCTGGACGATCAGCGCGTCTACGTCGGCGGCGCGGCCGGCCTGCTAGGCGAGGCGCGCGCGGACGAACGTGAGGCCTGCGGGCAGCTGCTGGGGATGCTGGAGCAGCGCGCCGGTCTGCTGAAGCTCATCGGGGCGGCGCTCGAGCCCCGGCGTCCGTTCGTTCGCGTCGGCGACGACCTGGACAACCCGGCGCTGCGCCACGTCTCCGTCGTCGCAGCCACCTACGGGCTCGCGAACCGCACGCTCGGAGCGGTCAGCCTGCTCGGGCCGGTGCGGATGGACTACGACAAGGCGATCCGATCCGTCCAGGCCGCCGCCTTCGAGCTCTCGCGCTTCGTCGAGGAGGTCTACGACCCGAACTGAGCGCTGCCGCTGGAGCCGCCCCCAGGGCTAACCTGTGCTCGATGGCGACGACGGAACGCGACTACTACGAGATCCTGGGCGTCTCGCGCTCGGCCTCCGAGACCGAGATCAAGACGTCGTTCCGGCGGCTCGCGCGCGAGCTGCACCCGGACGTGTCCGACGCGCCGGATGCGGAGGAGCGCTTCCGCCAGGTCGCCGAAGCCTACGAGGTGCTCTCGAAGTCGGAGACGCGTGAGCTCTACGACCGCTTCGGGCACGCGGGCCTGCGCGGCGGCGGCTTCGTGCCGGGGCAGTTCGACCTCGGCAACCTGTCCGACATCTTCTCGGCCTTCTTCGGCGACGACCTGTTCGGCGCCCGAGGCCGGCCGGCCGGCGCGCGCGGCGGGGACATCGCGGCCGAGGTCGAGATCGAGCTCGTCGACGCGGCGCGCGGGACGAAGCGCGACGTGCCGTTCCGGGTCGCGGGCACGTGCCGGCGCTGCGACGGCGACGGCGCCGAGCCCGGCACGGGAGTCACCGCCTGCCCGGCGTGCGGAGGCACCGGCCGACTGCAGCAGGTGGCGAGGAGCGTCTTCGGCGAGTTCGTCAGGACGCAGGCGTGCGCCCGGTGCGCGGGTTCCGGGCGGCTGGTGGAGCATCCGTGCGAGGACTGCGACGGCGCCGGTCGCGTGATCGAGGAGAAGAGGCTCGACCTGGAGATCCCGCGCGGCATCCACGACGGGCAGCGGATCAGGATCTCGGGCGAAGGACACTCCGGCAGCCGCGGCGGCCGGGCCGGCGACGCGTACGTCCTCGTGCGGGTCAGGCCCGATCCCCGGTTCGTGCGGCAGGGAGACGACATTTTCTCGACCGTCGACCTGACCGTCACGCAGGCCGCGCTCGGCGCGACGATCTCGATCGCCACGCTCGACGGCGACACGGAGCTCGAGCTCGAGCCCGGAACGCAGGGGGGCGAGATCCGGGTGCTCGCCGGGCGGGGGATGCCGGTGCTGCAGGGATTCGGGCGCGGCGATCAACGCGTGCTCGTGAACGTGCTCGTGCCGCGCCGTCTCACCGACGAGCAGCGGCGCCTGCTGGAGGAGTTCGAGCGGTCGGCCGGGGAGGAGACCTACCGGCCGGACGAGGGGTTCTTCGAGAAGCTGAAGAGCGCGTTCCGCTGAGCGCTCTTCGACGCGTCTCGGTGACGGTGCCGCTCGTGCGGGCCGAGCAGGCGCGAGCGGTCATGCTCGAGCTGTTCCCGGAGGGCTTCGAGGAGCATGAGGGCCCGGACGGCCTCGAGCTCGCCGCCTACACCAACGCGGGCGGCGAGGAACGCGTCTGGCAGGCGTTCGGCGGCGCCGTCGGAGACGACGTCGCCGAGGACTGGCACGACCGCTGGCGGCGCTTCCATCGGCCGGTTCGGATCGGAGAGCTCTGGGTTGGGCCTCCGTGGGAGACACCCGATGCCGGCGCGCTCGCGGTCGTGATCGATCCCGGCCGCGCCTTCGGCACCGGCGGCCACGCGACCACGCGTCTCTGCCTCGAGCTGCTGCAGGAGCTCCCGCGGGGCAGCCTGCTCGACATCGGCAGCGGCTCCGGCGTGATCGCCGTCGCGGCCGCGAAGCTCGGCTTCGAGCCGGTGCTCGCGCTCGACAGCGATCCCCAGGCCGTCGAGGCGACGGCGGCCAACGCGCTCGCCAACGGAGTCGACGTCGGCGTCAGCCTCGCCGACGCGACGGTGGAACCGCTGCCGGAGGCGACCGTTGCGGTCGCGAACATCACCCTGGCCTCGGTCGGGCAGCTCGGCGCGCGCCTGCGCTCGCGCCTCGTCGTGACCTCGGGCTACCTCGTCTCCGAGCAACCCGGGCTGACCGGATTCAGGCACGTCGACCGGCGCGCAGAGGACGGCTGGGCGGCAGATCTGCTTGCGCGCGACGAGTAGAGTGCCTGCCCGATGGCGACGTTCTCCGTTCGCTTTCTCGGCTGCAAGGTTTCCCACACGGATGTGCAGGAGGTGCGCGAGGCGCTGCTCCGGGATGGACACCGTGAGCTCGAGGGCGGTGCCGACGTGGCGGTCGTCAACAGCTGCTGCGTCACGCGCGAGGCCGTGCGCAAGTCGCGGCAGGCGGCCGCGCGGGCAGCACGCACGCACGCACGCGTGTACGTGACGGGTTGCGGCGCGAATCTCTCCGGCGCCGCGTTCGCGGGATTGCCGCGGCACGTGAGCGTCGTCGCCGGCCCGAGCGAGGAGGCCGCGCGCTTCGTGGCCGGGGACGTCGGCGCGATCGGGTGCGTGCAGGCCGACGCCCGCCTCGAGCGCACGCGTGCGTTCGTGAAGATCCAGGACGGGTGCAGCTTCTCGTGCTCGTTCTGCGTGATTCCGCTCGTGCGCGGCGCGACTCGGAGCCGGCGCGCGGAGGCGGTCCTCGGCGAGATCCGCAGGCGGGTCGCGCAGGGTCATCGGGAGGTGGTGCTGACCGGCATCAACCTCGGCCTCTTCCGCGATCGGGACGCAGGCTACGGGCTCGCACGGCTCGTGCGCGAGGCGGGCGCGGTGCCGGGCCTCGCACGCCTGCGCCTCTCGTCGATCGAGGTCAACCACGTCCAGGAGGAGCTCGTGGCCGCGCTGCGGGAGACGCCCACCGTCGCCAGGCACCTGCACGTGCCCCTCCAGTCGGGCGACGACGGCGTCCTCGAGGCGATGGGCCGGCGCTACACCGCGGCCGCGTACCTGCGGCGGATCGCGCCGCTCGCCGACTTCAACTTGACCACGGACGTGATCGTCGGCTTCCCGGGCGAGGACGAGCGCGCCTTCGTCAACACGCTTGGCACCGTCGCCCAGGCCGGGATCACCAAGGTGCACGTGTTTCCGTACTCGCCGCGGCCGGGGACGGTCACGGCCGCCTCCGACACCGTCCCGGCGGCGACGAAGAAACGCCGGAGCGCACGGCTCCGGGACGCGTCCGAGGCGGCCTGCCTCGCACGCTGGCGCGGCAAGATCGGCCGCGAGGACATGGTGCTCGTGGACCGGCCCGGCCGTGGCTACGGCGACGACTACTCGCCGTGGCTCGTCGACCGGCCCGTCGGCGAGCTCGTGAGGGTGCGGGGCGCCGCCGTGACGAGGGAGGGGATCCTCGCTGCCTGACGAGTGCCTCTTCTGCCGCCTCGTCCGCGAGGGCGACCACGTCCGCAAGGCGGACGGCTTCGTCGCGATCGAGGATCTCCATCCGAAGGCGGAGGTGCACCTGCTCGTTCTGCCCGCGCGGCACGTCGACACGTTCCGCGACGTGTCCGCGTTCCCGGCCCAGGAGGCCAAGCAGATGCTCGACTTCGTCGCAGAGACGGCGCACGAGGCCGGCCTCGAGGACTACCGCGTGCTCGTGAACGTGGGGCCGCGGGGCGGCCAGACCATCTTCCACCTGCACTGGCACGTCCTGGGCGGGAAGATAGAGGGGATGCCGGCATGAGCCTGATCGCGCAGATCGAGTCCGACCTCACGGAGGCGATGCGCGAGCGCGACGACGAACGCCGCGACGCTCTGCGGCTGATCCTGTCGAGCCTGCGCTCGGCTGAGAAGGAGCTGCAGCGGCCGCTCCACGACGACGAGGAGCTTCAGGTGCTCCAGCGCGAGCGCAAGCGGCGGGTCGAGGCGGCGGAGGCCTTTCGGGCCGGGGGCCGCGAGGAGCAGGCGGCGGCGGAGGAGCGCGAGCTGGCGGTGCTCGAGGAGTTCATGCCCGAGCCGCTCTCGGAGGAGGAGCTGGAGGAGATCGTCGACGACGCGATCGCGGAGAACGGCGCCACGAAGATGAGCGACTTCGGCCGCGTGATGAAGGACGTGATGCCCCAGGTGTCGGGGCGGGCGGACGGCTCCGTCGTGAGCCAGCTCGTCCGCGAGAAGCTCGCCTGATCCCGGTGCCCGACCGGCGGCCGGTCGACATCGAGGAGTACGTCCGGCGCTCGCGGGCCGGTCCCTGCTTCATCTGCGCGCTCGTGCGCGGCGAGCCGGTCCACCCCCAGGAGATCGTCTACGAGGACGACCTCGCGATCGCATTCCTGAGCCTCTTCCAGGTGCTGCGCGGGTACACGCTCGTCGCGCCCAGGCAGCATCGCGAGCACGTCACGGCCGACTTCTCGCCCGACGAGTACCTGCAGCTGCAGCGGGTCGTGTACCTCGTCGGGGACGCGGTCCGGCGGGCGGTGCCGACCGAGCGCCTGTACGTCCTCTCACTGGGCAGCCAGGAGGGGAACGGGCACGTGCACTGGCACCTCGCGCCGCTTCCGCCCGGAGTGCCGTACGAGGAGCAGCAGCTCGAAGCGCTGCGCCTCGAAAGCGGCGTGTTCGACCTGTCCGGAGCGGAACTGTCCGACCTGGCGGAGACTATTCGGGCCGAGATCGCGGCGGATGCGCGGTAGCCCCAACCTCCTCCCCACGGCGATCGTATCGCCGAAATCCGCACGTGTGGGAAACGGAAGTGCGCCGGAAGCGTGACGATGAGCGCGTCCCTACACTGAGCGGCGTGCAGGACGTTCTGTCGGTTTCGAACGAGGTCGCCGCCGAGCTCGGCGGGATCGGCGACGGCGTCCTGGACTCCCTCCGCGACCGGCTCGGCTGCACGATCGTCCTCCGTGGCAACCAGCTCACGATCGAGGGCTCCGACCGGCCCGTGGCCGAGGCGCGCGCCGTCGTCGACGAGCTCGTGGAGCTCGTGGAGGGCGGTCACGACATCGGCCCGAGCACGGTCGACGCGGTGCTCGGGGCGCTCGACCAGGCGGAGAGCATCCGCGAGGTGTTCGACGACGTCGTGTGGCGCCACCGGGGCAAGAAGATCGCGCCGAAGACCGTCACGCAAAAGCGTTACGTCGACGCGATCCGCGCCGGCACCGTCACCTTCGGCATCGGCCCGGCGGGGACGGGTAAGACGTACCTGGCCATGGCGCACGCGGTGGCGGCGCTCACCGAGCGCCAGGTGGGCCGCATCATCCTGACGCGTCCCGCGGTCGAGGCCGGCGAGCGGCTCGGCTTCCTCCCCGGAGACGTGCTCGCGAAGGTCGACCCGTACCTGCGCCCGCTCTTCGACGCGCTCTACGACATGCTCGACGCCGACCGGCTGAACGCGTTCATGGAACGGGGGACGATCGAGGTCGCCCCGCTCGCGTTCATGCGCGGCCGCACGCTCAACGACTCGTTCATCATCCTGGACGAGGCCCAGAACACGAGCCCCGAGCAGATGCAGATGTTCCTCACCAGGCTCGGGTTCGGCTCCAAGGTCGTCGTCACCGGCGACGTGACCCAGATCGACCTGCCGCGCGAGCAGGCGTCCGGCCTGATCCACGTCCAGGACATCCTCGGCGACATCGACGGGATCGCGTTCGTCTGGTTCACGCACAAGGACGTCGTGCGCCACAAGCTCGTGCAGCGGATCGTCGAGGCGTACAAGCAGCACGCCGAGGAGACTGGCACCGAGCGGCGCAAGTAACGGTGGTGACGGTCGAGGTCGTGAACCGAAGCGGAGCGGAGGTCGACGAGAGGGGGGCCGTCGAGCTGGCGCGGGCTGTGCTGGCGGCCGAGGGAGTCCACGACGGCGAGCTCGGCGTCGCCTTCGTCGACCAGGAGGAGATGCGCGCACTCAAGCGCGAGCACCTCGGCATCGACGAGCCCACCGACGTGCTCTCGTTCCCCCTCGACGGACGCGAGGACTTGCCGGCCGGCCTGCCGCGGCAGCTCGGCGATGCCGTCCTCTGCGCGCAGGTGGTCGGCGAGGCCTGGCGCGAGCCGCTCGTGCACGGGCTCCTCCACCTCGTCGGCTACGACCACGGGCCGGAGATGGAGGCGCGCGAGGCGGTGCACCGGCGGTGATCGTCCGCGGCGGCGCGCCCTCCCTGCTCGAGAGCTTCAACTTCGCCTTCGAGGGGATCATCCACGTCCTTCGCACGCAGCGGAACATGCGGATCCACTTCACGGTCGCGGTGGTCGTCCTGATCGCGGCGGTCGCCATCGGCGTCTCGCGGCTCGAGCTGATCGCGCTCCTGCTGTCGATCGCCTTCGTGCTGATCGCGGAGATGATCAACACGGCGATCGAGGGCGCGGTCGACGTCTCGACGACCTCGTTCGACCCGAACGCGAAGCTCGCCAAGGACATCGCGGCCGGCGCCGTGCTGATCGCGACCGTGAACGCCGTCGCGATCGGCTACCTCGTCTTCTCGGGCCAAGTCGCCGACAGCAGCACCCGCCTGCTCGACGAGCTGGCGAACTCGGACGCGAAGCTGACGCTGACCGCGCTCGTACTGACCACCCTGATCGTGATCGCGACGAAGGCCTTCACCGGGAGCGGCACACCGCTTCGCGGCGGCCTCCCGTCGGGCCATGCGGCGATCGCCTTCGCCGGCTGGATGGCGATCACGCTCTTCCTCGAGGACCAGCGCTTCCTCGTCTCCTCGGTCGCCTTCATCCTCGCGGTGCTCGTCGCGCAAACGCGCGTCGAATCGGGGGTGCACTCCGGGCTGGAGGTCACCTACGGCGCCCTGCTCGGCGCGCTGACGACGCTCGCGCTGTTCCAGGTGTTCGCGTGACCGTCTCCGGATCGGGCCGGGAACTCGTGGAGCTGGCGCTGGAGGCGTCGAAGCGGGCGTACGCGCCGTACTCGAACTACCTGGTCGGAGCGGCCGTGCGCACGAAGGACGGAAAGGTCTTCGAGGGCGTCAACGTCGAGAACGCCGCTTACCCGCTCGGCGTCTGCGCGGAGCGGACGGCGATCGTGAGCGCCGTGGCGGCCGGCTACAAGCCGGGCGACTTCGAGGCGATCGGGCTCACCGCCTCGCCGTGCGGCGGATGCCGGCAGTGGCTCTACGAGTTCCGGTTCGAGGAGGTGACGTACCGGCGCGCCGACGGCACGGTCGCCTCGGCGACGCCGGCCGAGCTCCTGCCCGACACGTGGGACTTTTGAACGTCGGACTGGTCGCGGTCGCCGGGCGCCCGAACGTCGGCAAGTCGACGCTGGTGAACGCCCTCTGCGGCGGCAAGGTCGCGATCGTCTCCGACAAGCCGCACACCACGCGGCGGCGCATCTTCGGCGTCGCGAACGGCGAGGGCTGGCAGCTCGTCCTCGTCGACCTGCCCGGCTTCCAGCGCCCGCGCGACCCCCTCACGGCGCGCATGCAGAAGACCGTCGACTCGTCCTTCGAGGACATCGACGCCGTGCTGTTCGTGCTCTCGGCGCGCGAGCGCATCGGCGCCGGCGACACGTTCATCGCCCGGCGCGTGTTCGCGCTCGGGCTCCCCGTCGTGATCGCGCTGAACAAAGTCGACCGCCTGAAGCTGGGCCACGTCGCGAGCCAGATGCAGACCGCGGCGCGGCTCGGGGACTTCCACGCGCTCCACCCGGTGAGCGCCGTCACGAAGGACGGTATCGGCGCGCTGCGCGACGAGCTCGTCGGCCTCCTGCCCGAAGGGCCGGCGCTCTTTCCGCCCGACCAGCGCTCGGATCTCACCACCGAGGAGCAGATCGCCGAGCTCGTGCGGGAGAAGGCGCTCCAGCTCACCCGCGAGGAGGTGCCGCACTCGATCTCGGCCGTGGTCGAGGAGCTGGAGGAGAAGGCGGTGCGCGCGCTCGTGCTCGTCGAGACCGAGTCTCAAAAGCAGATCCTGGTCGGCCGGCGCGGCACGATGATCAAGGAGATCGGCGTGCGGGCGCGACCCGAGATCGAGGCGCTCCTGGGCCGCAGGATCTTCCTCGAGCTGAAGGTCAAGGTGCGACCGAAATGGCGTCGCGACCAGGCGCAGCTCGAGCGGCTCGGACTCTAGAAGCTGCGGCGACACGAATGGCGGCGCGCCCGGCCGGGGTCTGACCCCGAGACGTGTCTCGACGGGCCAGGCGCACCGGTAGCGACTCGAGATCGATCCGACCGAACGCGGGGGAATCGTCGCCAGCCCGACCGTTCTGGCCATGGCCAGGGGCCTGACCCAGAACAGCCTAGCCGCCTGCTCGAGCTCCTCCGCCGCTGCGTCGTACAGGCGCGCAGACGTCTCGAGCTCCTCGGTCACGACGCGGAGGCTATCCTTCGCCCATGGCAGCGACGACGTCGACACGCTTCGTGGGGCCCCGGCCGAGCTCCGGGGCGCCGACGCTCGCTGCCCGCGCGACGGGCTAGCCGGCCGTCGTTTCCTCCGGACGTTCCGAGCCGGGGCGGCTTCCGCCTTGCAGTCTCGACCCGAACCGGAGGAACCCGATGCACCCGACGCTGATCACCCACGCTGCCTACCGCAGTGCCCTCGCGCTTCCCGACCTGACCGACGCCGGCCACGGCCCGCACGCGATGCAGCTTCTCGTCGCGAGCGCCGTCGACGCCCTGCGCACGGCCTGGCGATGCGAGCTGATCGTCCACCGGTCGCACCCCGTCGTCTCCGTACGGGAGAACTACGAGCTGCTGCACTACCCGCCGGACGCGGCCGCGCGGGACGCCCGCTACACCCGGTACGTCACGCCGACGGAGGTGCTCCGGACGCACACGAGCGCGCTGATCCCCGGCCTGCTGCGGTCGCTCGCGCGCGCCCCGGTCTCGGACAGCCTGCTCGCGTGCCCGGGCCTGGTCTACCGGCGCGACGCGATCGACCGGATGCACGTCGGCGAGCCGCACCAGCTCGACCTCTGGCGCGTCACGACGGGCACCGTCACCGTCGACGACCTGCGCGCGATGATCGCCCTCGTCGTCGAAGCGCTCCTCCCCGGCGCCGAGTACCGCGCTCTTCCCGCGGCTCACCCGTACACGGTGAACGGCCTCGAGGTCGAGGCGCAGGTGGACGGCGGGTGGGTCGAGATTCTCGAGTGCGGTCTCGCAGCACCGGCCGTGCTCGATCACGCCGGATTGCCACCGGAGCGCTACACCGGGCTGGCGATGGGAATCGGCCTCGACCGCGCGCTCATGGTGCGCAAGGGGATCGAGGACATCCGCCTGCTGCGGTCATCCGACGAGCGAGTGGCCTCGCAGATGCAGGACCTCTCCCCGTATCGGCCCGTCTCGTCTCGGCCTCCGGTCCGCCGCGACCTGTCGGTCGCGGTCGCTTCCGAGACGACGCCGGAGGAGCTGGGCGATCGCGTGCGCGCGGCGCTCGGCTGTCGGACCGAGGCGGTCGAGGCCGTCGAGGTGCTCTCGGAGACGCCGATGGAGGAGCTGCCGCCGCAGGCGGTCGCCCGAATCGGGATCGCGCCGGGGCAGAAGAACGTCCTTGCCAGGGTCGTGCTTCGGCACCCGACCCGCACGCTCACCTCGGCGGAGGCCAACCGGCTCCGCGACGACGTCTACGCGGCGATCCACGAGGGGATCGCACACCAGTGGGCGGCCGCCCGGGAGCGGTGACGCGGCGCGCGGCGGGCGCGGGCGCTACTCGAGCTCGAGGCCCTCGCAGGCGAGCTCGACCGTCTCGATCGCGACGTCGTTGCCCTCGGCGTTCAGCGTCGGACCCTCGTACTTGGCGATCCAGGCGCCCCTGACGAGCCAGCGGCGGACGTCCTCGCGCTCGGCGTTCTGCAGCACGATCGCGACGTTGCGGCGCTGGAGGTCGCCGTTCAGCACGGCTCGAAACCACCCGTAGAGCTCCAGGTTGTCGGTCACGCCGCGGCGGAGTACGACGTTCCCGAAGCGCGCTCGGCCGGGCAGCTTGCGGGAGCCGGACACGCGATCGGTGCCCTCCCGGTACTCGACCACCTCGATCGACACGTCCGGGACCTCGACCTCGCTGAAGTCGGCGACCGCGAGCCCGTCGATCTCGACGCGGAAGTTGAAGTTGCGGTACGGCTGCTCGTCAGGCATCGGTCGCTCCTTCCGGGACGTAGGCGAGCTCGCGGTAGATCGCGAGGTCGTGGACGATCGTGTGCCGGCGGCGCTCGCCCGCGTCCGTTCGATACGAGACCGTCGCGGCCAGTTTGGTCGGCTCCTTGCGCGCGAAGTACGCGGCACTCGTGTCCACGAGCGTGCGGATCTCCTTGCCGGGCGCGAGGAACTCGACGTTCTTGAACAGCCGCAACGTGTTCATCTCGCGCTCGCCTCCCAGGCCGCGGAACTGCTTGTCGAAGGCGCACGAGACCTTGAGAGCGGGCCGGTCGCCGAGGTTGCGAAGCGCGACGTAGAGCAGGCCCCGCTCGAACTCGAAGTCGACGATCACCTCCGGTGCTGGCACGTCCGACGGCACGGCACGACGCTAAAGCGATCGCCGGGCGGCCGCAAGCGCGGAGCTACACTGCCTCCATGGCCCAGGCGCCCGCTCTTCCGCGCGGGTTCGAGCTGCCTCTCGAGCCCCGGCTGCCGCGCATCGGCTCGGTCGACCAGGTCGCGCTCGAGGAGCGCGCCGCAACGCTCGCGAAGCGCTCGATCAAGAAGGAGTCGAAGCTGTGGGCGCTCGAGCTGGCCGTGCGCATGATGGATCTGACGACGCTCGAGGGCGCCGACACGCCCGGAAAGGTCGCCGCGCTGGCATCGAAGGCGGTGCACCCCGATCCGGTCGACCGAACCGTGCCGTCGGTCGCCGCCGTCTGCGTCTACCCGAACCTCGTCCCCGTCGCAGTCCAGCGCGTGCGCGGGAGCAGCGTCAAGGTCGCCTCCGTGGCGACGGCGTTTCCCTCCGGCCAGTCGCCGCTCGACGTCAAGCTCGAGGAGACGCGTGCGGTGGTCGCGATGGGCGCCGACGAGGTCGACATGGTGATCGACCGCGGCGCGTTCCTCTCCGGCCGCTACGCCAAGGTCTACGACGAGATCGTGCGCGAGAAGGAGGCCTGCGGCGACGCGCACCTGAAGGTGATCCTCGAGACGGGAGAGCTGGGCACCTACGACAACGTTCGCCGCGCGTCCTTGCTGGCCATGGCTGCGGGGGCCGACTTCATCAAGACCTCCACCGGGAAGCTGCCCTCGGCGGCGACCCTGCCGGTCACGCTCGTGATGCTCGAGGCGATCCGCGACGTGCACGAGGAAACGGGACGCCAGGTCGGAATGAAGCCTGCGGGTGGCATCCGCGACGCCAAGCAGGCGATCCAGTACCTCGTGCTCCTGCACGAGACGCTCGGCCTGGACTGGCTCACGCCCGATCTCTTCCGCTTCGGCGCCTCCTCGCTCCTGAACGACGTGCTCATGCAGATCCGCAAGCAGAAGACCGGCGCGTACCAGTCCCCGGACTACTTCACGCTCGACTGATGGCGAACGTTGGCTGAGCTCGAGCGAAAGCACGACCGGGCGCCGGTCCCGTCCGACTGGACGTACGCGCCGGCGCCCGAGGGGCGGGAGATCGTCACGCTCGAGGAGCGCTACGGCCTCTTCGTCGGCGGGGAGTGGGTCGAGCCACGCTCGGGCGAGACGTACACGACGATCTCGCCGGCGACTGAGGAGCCGCTGGCGGAGATCGCCCAGGCCGGCACGGCGGACGTCGGCCTCGCCGTCGACGCCGCGCGGGAGGCGTACGAGAACGGCTGGTCGTCGCTCTCGGCGTCGGAGCGGGCCAAGTACCTGTTCCGGATCGCGCGCATCCTCCAGGAGCGCTCGCGCGAGTTCGCGGTGCTCGAGTCGCTCAACGGCGGCAAGCCGATCCGCGAGTCGCGCGACGTCGACCTGCCGCTCGCGGCCGCGCACTTCTTCTACTACGCCGGCTGGGCGGACAAGCTCGAGTACGCGTTCCCGGCCAGGAAGCCGAAGCCGGTCGGCGTCGCCGGCCAGATCATCCCCTGGAACTTCCCGCTCCTGATGCTCGCGTGGAAGATCGCGCCCGCGCTCGCGGCGGGGAACACGGTCGTGCTGAAGCCGGCCGAGACGACGCCGCTGACGGCGCTCTTCTTCGCCGACATCTGCCGGCAGGCCGAGCTGCCGCCGGGGGTCGTCAACATCGTCACCGGCGACGGCCGCGCGGGCGCGGCGCTTGTGAAGCACGAGGACGTGGACAAGATCGCGTTCACCGGCTCGACCGAGGTCGGCAAGGCGATCCAGCGCGAGCTCGCCGGCACGGACACGAAGTTGACGCTCGAGCTGGGCGGCAAGGCCGCGAACATCATCTTCGACGACGCGG
>JBOHAW010000216.1:0-5392 GCA_050697975.1 Gaiellaceae bacterium | reverse complement strand
CCGACGAGCTCGATCGCGGGCAGCGCCTTCAGCGCGCCCGCGAGCTCGAGCGCGGCCACTGCAGTCCCGCCCGGGACGCGGTGCCAGCACTGCTCCAGCGTCATCGCAACGCGCAACTACACTCCTCGTCCGTGATCACCCCAGAAAATGACGCGCATCTCCAGGGGGCCTCGACATGAGGCGCGAGGGTACTCCACGAGCGCTGATCACCGGCGTGGGCGGCCAGGACGGCTCGCTGCTGGCCGAGCTGCTGCTCGACGAGGGTTACGACGTGATCGGCGTCGTCCGTCGCGCCCCCGCCGAGTACGAGAACCTCGCCGGCATCCGCGAGCGGATCGAGCTGATCCAGGCCGACCTGCTCGACCAGCTCTCGCTCGTCGACGCGCTTCGGTCGCACCACCCGACGGAGGTCTACAACCTCGCCTCGCCCTCCTTCGTTCCACTCTCCTGGCGCCAGCCCGTGCTCACGGCCGAGTTCGCCGCCGTGGGCGTGACCTCCCTGCTCGAGGCGATCCGCCACGTCGATCTCGACATCCGTTTCTACCAGGCCTCGTCGAGCGAGATCTTCGGCGAGCCCCTGGAGACGCCGCAGACGGAGCGGACGCCGCTCTCGCCGCTGACGCCGTACGGCGTCGCGAAGGCCTACGGGCACTTCATCATCGGCAGCTACCGGCGCCGCTACGGCCTCCACGGCTCCTGCGGGATCCTCTACAACCACGAGTCGCCGCGCCGCCCGGCCGACTTTCTGCCGAGCAAGGTGGCCCGCGGGGCTGCCGCGATCGCGCTCGGGCTCGAGGGCGAGCTCTGGCTCGGCGATCTCGAGGCCCGGCGCGACTGGGGCTTCGCGGGCGACTACGTCCGCGCGATGTGGCTGATCTTGCAGCAGGAGGAGCCCGGCGACTACGTGATCGCGACCGGCGAGACGCACAGCGTCGGCGAGCTCGTCGAGTGCGCGTTCGGCCGCGTCGGGCTCGACTGGCGCGAATACGTGCACATCGACGAGTCGCTCAAGCGCGGCAAGGCCGAGCTGCACGACCTCGTGGGGAACCCGGTCAAGGCGCGGGAGCGGCTCGGCTGGGAGCCGGCGATCGACTTCGACGGGCTCATGGCGATGCTTGTGGACGCGGAGCTCGACCGGCTCCGCCCTCAGGCGCTCAGCTCGCGGTAGACCGTGTCGTGCGCGCGGGCGCACGCGTCCCACGTGAAGCGGCGGGCCCGCTTGAGCCCGCGCGCGACGAGCTCTCCGGGGTCGGCGAGGACGTCGAGGACGGCGGCCGCCATCTCGTCGACGGAGGTCGGGTCGAAGAGCCGGGCCGCGTCGCCGACGACTTCCGGCAGGGCGGTCGTGCTCGAGGCGACGACGGGGCACCCGCAGGCCATCGCCTCGATCGTGGGCTGGCCGAAGCCCTCGTAGAGGCTGGGGAAGACGAGCGCCGAGGCGGAGCGGTAGAGGGCGGCGAGGTCCTCGTCCGGCACCCGCCCGCGTGCCTCCACGCCCTCGGGCACGGGCTTGTCCTCGTGACCCGCGCCCGTGAGCACGAGCCGGAGGTCCGGCCGCTCCCGCCGGACGAGGGCGAACGCCTCGAACAGCCGCTCGTGGTTCTTGTGCGGCCAGCGGTTGGCGGGGTACAGGAGGAACGGCTCCCGGGGACCCTCGCCCGGCGTGAAGCGCTCGAGGTCGACGCCGAGGTGGATCACCCGAATCCGGTCCGGGTCGATCCGCAGGCGCTCGACGAGCGTCTCCTTCACGTGCTCGCTGATCGCGATCACGAGCTGGCTGCGACGCACCGACCGCGGGTAGACGACGCGCCGGTAGAGCAGCTCGCCGCGCGGGAAGAAGTCCGGGTGGAACTCGTGCTGGACGTCGAGCACGGTCGTCGCCGCGGGCGGGTGCGCGACGGCGGGCAGCATCACGCTGAGCGGGAAATGGATCGCGGCGAGGCTCGCGAGCTCCATCTGCCGGCGGATCGGGCCCGGGAAAACGCCGGCGAGGGACATGGCGCCGACGCGGCCGGGCAGCGAGCGGCTGGCCGGGTAGCGCGAGATCGTCCTCGCCGGCAGGCCGTCCGCGGCATCCGGTGCGATCGTCGGGACGAGGACGCGGTACTCGAGCTCGCCGACGCGTGCGAGCGCGAGGACGAGGTTGCGGGCGTACGTCTCGGAGCCGCCGACGACGCCCGGCACGAGCGTGAGCAGGCTGATGCCGACCATGCGGCGAGCTTATCCCGGCTTCTCTGAGGCTTACAGCGCCCTCATGAGGGCTCGGTAAGATGGGGCGGTGCGTCTGCCGCTCCGCAAAAAGGGCCGATCTGCAGGGATTTCGCAGCCGCCAGAGGTGGACGTGGGCGCGATTGTCGAGCGCCTGCGCGAGGAGGTGGCAAAGCCCGGCATGCTGGGCTCCGCCAACGGCGATCCGCACCGCGCGGCCCGCGTCGCCGCGCGCGGCCAGGCCGAGCGCTTCTGGCTCGTCTCCGCGGAACGGCCGCTCGAGCGCCGGCCCGGCCTCAAGGGCGCGCTCCTCCATCCGGTCAAGGGCGTCCTGCGCAAGCTGATGCGCTTCTACGTCGAGCCCGTCGCGGCCGAGCAGCGCGCCTTCAACGACGCCTCGCTCAAGCTCGTGGACGCCGTCTCGGAGGAGCTCGACCGCGGGGGGGCGGACCGCGCCGAGCTGTCGCGGCTGCTCCGCGAGCTCGAGGAGCGGCTGCTGCGTCTCGAGCGCCGCGAGCGAGGCGGGGCGCCGGGGACCGTGGCCGCGCAGCCTGCGGCGGCCGCGCTACCGGACTACTTCGCCTTCGAGAGCCGCATGCGCGCCTCGACGGAGGAGATCCGGCGGCGCCAGCGCCCCTACGTGGACGACTTCCTGGTCGCCTCGCCCGTGCTCGACGCGGGCTGCGGTCGCGGCGAGTTCCTCGTCCTCCTGCGCGAGGCGGGGATCGCGGCGCGCGGGGTCGACGCCGACGCCGACATGGTCGCCTACGCCCGCGGCGAGGGACTCGACGTCGAGCAAGAGGACATCCTCGCCTACCTCGAGCGGCTCGAGGACGGGTCGCTGGGTGGCGTCTTCGCGGCGCAGCTCGTCGAGCACCTGCCGCCGCCGTCGCTGCTGCGCCTGCTCGAGCTCGCCGCTGCCAAGCTGCGTCCCGGCGGCCTGCTCGTGGCCGAGACGATCAACCCGCTCTCGCCGCTCGCGCTGCGCAACTACTTCGCCGACCTCACCCACGCGCAGCCGCTCGTCCCGGAGACGCTGGCGATGCTCGCGCGGCAGGTCGGATTCCGCGAGGTCGAGACGCGCTTCCTGAACGCGCCGGAGCCGGTCGAGGGCGTCGACCCGCGGCTGAACGAGATCCTGTTCGCGCCGCTCGACTACGCGATCGTCGCCCGCACATGAGGATCGCCGTCTGCTCCCCCCAGGTGCCGTTCGCGCGCGGGGGTGCCGAGATCCTCGCTGAGCGGTTGACGCGCGAGCTGGAGGCGCGCGGGCACGAGGCCGACCTCGTCACTGTCCCGTTCAAGTGGTACCCGGCCGAGCGCGTGCTCACGCAGGCGTTCCTCTGGCGCCTGCTCGACCTGGAGGAGGTGGACGGGCGCCCGGTCGACCTCGTGATCGCGACGAAGTTCCCCTCCTACGTCGTCCGGCATCCGAACAAGGTCGTCTGGCTCGTGCACCAGTTCCGCCAGGCCTACGAGCTCGACCGCACGGACCTCGGCCAGTTCGGCGAGGCCCCGGCCGAGCGGGCGTTGCGGCGCGCCGTGCAGCGGCTCGACCGCACCGCGCTCGGCGAGGCTCGCCGGCTCTGCGCGATCTCGCGCAACGTCGCCGAGCGGCTCGAGCGCACGACCGGCCTCGAGGCCGAGGTCGTGCTGCCGCCGCCGCAGGATCTCCGCTACCGGTGCGAGGCGTACGAGGACTTCTTCCTCTCGGTCGGGCGCCTCGACCGCGCCAAGCGCGTCGACCTCTTCCTCGAGGCGGTGGCCTCGGACCCCGCGCTCCGCTGCGTCATCGTCGGCGACGGCCCCGACCGCGAGCGGCTCGAGGGGCTCGCACGCCGGCACGGGCTCGACGGCCGCGCGGAGTTCGTCGGCCGCGCGGACGAGGAGACGCTCGCCGGCCTGTACGCGCGCTGCCGCGCGGTCTTCTACGCGCCGGTCGACGAGGACTACGGGATGGTGCCGTACGAGGCGTTCCTGTCGGAGAAGCCCGTCGTCACGACGCTCGACGCCGGCGGCCCGCTCGACGCCGTCGAGGACCGCCGCACCGGACTCGTCTGCGAGCCCAGGCCCGCCGCCGTCGCCGCCGCCTGCGCCTGGCTGCGCGAGCACCCCGAGGAGGCAGGCGCGTGGGGTCGCGCGGGCCGGCTGGTGGCCGAGCGCATCTCGTGGGACGCGTCGATCGAGCGCCTGCTCGCATGAGAATCTCCTACTACTCGCCGCTGCCGCCGGAACGATCGGGCATCGCGGACTACAGCGCCCTGCTCATGCCGGCGCTCGAGCGGCACGTCGAGATCGTGCTCCCGAGGCGCGGGCGCACGAAGCCGGTGCGCGGGACCGACGCCGCGCTCTACCACGTCGGCAACGACCCCTCGGCGCACGGCTGGATCGTCGAGGCGCTCCGGCGACGGCCGGGAGTCGTCGTCCTGCACGAGTTCGTGCTGCACCACCTCGTCGCCGGGCTGACGGTCGGCCGGCGTGACGCCGCCGGGTACCTCGACGCGATGGAGCGCGACTCCGGGGTCGTGGGGCGCATGCTCGCGCACGGCGTGCTCGACAACCGGCTGCCTCCGCTCTGGGAGACGCGGCCCGAGGACTTCCCGCTCGCCGGCGAGATCCTCGACCTCGCCCGGGACCACGGGCTGATCGTGCACTCGCGCTACGTCGAGGAACGCGCGCGCGCAGCCGGCTTCGACGGCCGCGTCTGGCGGATCCCGCACCCCGCCTGGCCGGCGCCGCAGCAAGAGCCCGAAGGAACCCTAGTGGCTCAGAGCCACAAAGTCGGACCGGCGGTGTCCGGCGAGCCGCTGATCGGCTGCCTCGGGCATCTGAACCCGAACAAGCGCATCCCGCAGCTCCTGGAGGCCTTCGTGCGTGTGCGCGAGCGGCATCCCGGCGCACGCCTGCTGCTCGTCGGCGCCGTCGCGCCCCGCTTCGACCTCGACGGCTGGCTCGCGCGCCTCGGCGTCGCCGGCGACCCGGCGATCGTGCGCGAGGATTACGTCGACGAGCCTCGGCTCTGGTCCCTCCTGCAGGCCTGCGACGTCTGCGTCAACCTGCGCGCGCCGACGATGGGGGAGACGTCCGGGAGCGCGATCCGGGCGCTCTCGCTCGGCCGTCCACTCGTCGTCAGCGACCTCGGCTGGTTCTCCGAGCTGCCGGACGGCGCCGCCCTGAAGGTGCC
>JBOHAW010000215.1:0-4925 GCA_050697975.1 Gaiellaceae bacterium | reverse complement strand
CGGCTGCACGGGCTGGCCGGCGGCGGGCCGCTCGGCCGGCGCAGCGGGCGCGCCCAGCAGCGAGAGCGGGTCGACGTACCCGTTTCGGTCGGCGGTGACCCGGATCCCGAGGTGAACGTGCGGCGCGGTGGTCACGCCGTCGGCGCTCTCGCCGACGGTGCCCACGACAGCGCCCTCCTCGACGACGTCGCCCCGGCTGACCGTCGTCGTCGCGAGCTGGAGCAACGTCACGGAGAGCCCGTCGGCCGTCTCGATCGTGAGCGCATGGCCTCCGCCCGGCACGGAGCCGACGAAGGACACCGTCCCGGACGCGGGCGCCCGCACGGGCCTTCCCACCTCTCCGCCGATGTCCACGCCCCGATGCTGGCCGCCGGCGTACGGGTCGTCTCCGAGCAGGAACGGTCGCAGGACCGGGCCGTCGACCGGCCACGTCCAGGCGGACGCGGCAGGCACACCCACGAGGGCGACGGCTACGAGGACGAGCAGGATGCGGCGCACACGGATCTCCTTGTTGTCACGATTGCGAACAGAGAAGGAGTGATACCTGAGGCGCCGGCTGTTGTCAAATCCGACTACAGCGAGCTGCGGTAGAGCCGGTTCCGGGAGACTCCGGTGAGTCGCGCCACGAGCCCGGCGGCGGCCCGCCTCGAGATGCCGGCCGCGACGAGCTCGGCGACCGCGGCCGCGGAGACCTCCTCGCCGGCCGCCGGCGCGGCCGCGCCGGCGCCGATGACGAGCGTGATCTCTCCCTTCGGCGGGGCGGAGAAGTGCCGAGCCAGCTCCCCCGCCGTGCCTCGCACCACCTCCTCGAACTGCTTCGTCAGCTCGCGGCAGACGGCGGCCGGGCGCTCCGGCAACGCACGCGCCAGGCTCGCGAGGGTCGCGGGCAGCCGCTGCGGCGACTCGAATGCGACCGCGGCGTGCGGCCAGCTCGCGAGCTCGCGCCAGAGCGTCTCCCGCGCACGCTCGCCGCGCGGGAGGAAGCCGAGGAACTGGTACCGCTCGGAGACGAGCCCGCTCGCCACCAGCGCGGTCTCGACCGCCGACGCGCCCGGCAGCACGGTCACGGGCACGCCGGCCTCCAGCGCCGCGACGACGAGCCGCGCGCCGGGATCGCTGATTCCCGGCAGACCCGCGTCGCTGACGAGCGCGAGCCGCTCACCCGCCTCGAGCCGAGGCAGCAGCTCCGCCGCCCGCTTCGTCTCGTTGTGCTCGTGCAGGCTCAGGAGGCGCGCGGTGATGCCGTGGCGCTGGAGCAGCACGTGCGTCCGCCTGGTGTCCTCGCAGAGCACCAGGTCGCACTCGCGCAGCTCGCGCAGCACGCGCAGGGAGACGTCCTCGAGGTTGCCGATGGGCGTCGCGCAGACGGCGAGCGGCATCAGCCGGTCACGACGGAGAAGCCGCGTCGAGCGCTCTGAAGCCGATCAACCCCGCGCCCACGAGCCCGGCCTCGTTGCCCAGGATCGCCTCCTCGATCCGAACGAGCTCCGACACCGGCTCGAGCGCCTCTCGCGCGATCACCTCCCGGGCCGGCTCGAGCAGGAACTCGAACGCCGCCGCCCCGAAGCCGCCGCCGATCACGACGAGCTCGGGCCGGAAGATGTTGACGAGGCTCCCGATGCCCGCCCCGAGCCGGCGCCCGATCTCCGCCAGCGCCTCGCGCGCGCGCGCGTCACCCTCCCGGGCCCGCTCCACGAGGCCGTGCGCGTCAGACCCGGGCCCGAGCACCTCACGCGCCGCCGCGTCGGCCGCATGGCCGGACGTGAGCGCTTCGAGGTGGCCGCGCCCGGTGCACGAGCCCTGGCACGGCGGCCCGTCGTAGAGCACGACGACGTGGCCGAGCTCCGCCCACCCGCGAAAGGGGACGCCGTCGAGTACGAGCCCGCCGCCGACTCCCGTGCCGAGCGTCAGCATCACCATGTCCGACGTGCCCCGGCCCGCGCCGAGCGTCCACTCGGCCAGCGAGGCGGCGTTGGCGTCGTTCTCGATGCCGACCGGCAGGCCGAAGCGCTCCGCCATCCGGTCGCGAAACTCGAGGTCGGCCAGCGGGATGTTGACGGAGCCCTCCGCCCGTCCCGTGCGCTGGTCGATGCGCGAGGGAATGCCGATGCCGAGCGCCGCGACGTCGTCGCCGAGCACGCGCGCGATCGTGTCGTCGAGCGCCTCGAGCAACTCCGCCTGGGAGCCGGTCGGCGTCGGGCGCCGGACGAACTGCCTGGTCTCGTCGAGGCCGCCCGAGCGATCCACCACCGCCGCCGCGATCTTCGTGCCGCCGAGGTCGACGCCGATGACGCGCTGGCCGCTCACCCGTGGCGGCTACCATAACCCGCCGGATGGCCCACGGCGAGAAGCCCTACCGCGTCTACCGCGGCGGACGCGCGAAGGGCAAGGTGCCCACGTTGCCGCGGCCGGAACGGCTCCCACGAGGCTCGAACGGGCGTCCCGAGATCAGGCGCGTGCCCGGGCCCGAGCCGAGACGGCGACGGTTCGGCTGGGGCAGGCGCATCGGCGTCGCGCTCCTCCTGATCCTGCTCGTGGTCGTCGGCTGGGGCGTGGCGAGCTTCTTCGCCGTTCGCGGCGGCGTCTCCGAGGCGAACGAGCGTCTCGAGCCCGATGCGCGTGCCGCCCTCGCCCCTCAGGACGGGCTGCTGCTCGCCAAGTCGACGACGATCCTGCTGCTCGGCACCGATCACGCCAACAGGGAGGATCGCGCCACCGCCCGCCGCTCCGACTCGATCCTGCTCGTCCGCACCGATCCGCGGCGCGGGCGCATCGCCTACCTCTCGATCCCGCGCGATCTACGCGTGGACGTACCGGGGCTCGGGCCGAGCAAGGTCAACGCCGCGTTCCAGGTCGGGGGCCCGGCGCTCGCCGTGCAGACGATCAAGGCCTTCACCGGGCTGCCGATCAACCACATCGCGATCGTCGACTTCGGCAGCTTCGTGGAGCTCGTCGACGCGCTCGGCGGCATCGAGGTGACCGTGCCCGCCCCGATCGTCTCGAATCCGTTCGACTGCCCACGGGCCACGGAGGCCGAGTGCGCCCGCTGGGCCGGCTGGCGGTTCGGGAAGGGCAGGCAGCACATGAACGGCCGCCGCGCGCTCGTCTACTCGCGCATCCGCAGGAACAAGCTCGACCCGGCCGAGAGCGACATCACGCGCGGTGAGCGCCAACAGCAGGTGCTCGAGGCGATCACGGCGAAGCTGACGAGCCCGCGGACGGCGGCGCGGCTTCCGTTCATCGGCGACGAGCTGCTGAAGCCGCTCGCCACCGATCTCGGCACATGGCAGTTCGTGCAGCTCGGCTGGCGCAAGTTCCGCTCGTCGAACGAGCGCGCGCTGCACTGCCGCCTCGGCGGTACGGCGTCCGACATCGGCGGCCAGTCCGTGATCGTCGCGACCGAGGAAAACCGGAACGTGATCGCGATGTTCGCCGGCGCGGCCGCTCCCCAGCCGCCGCTCCCCGGCTCTGGCCCGTACGGCCCGGGCTGTGTCGTCGGGAGCACGGCGCCGCGGTAAGCTCGGGCCCCGCATGGGCTCCATTCTCTCCTGGGTGCTCTTCGGCTTCGTCGCCGGCCTGGTCGCGCGGCTCGTGGTGCCGGGCCGTCAGCGCATCGGCTGCCTGGCGACCACCGCGGTCGGCATCGTCGGCGCCCTGATCGGCGGCCTGATCGGCGAGGTCGTCTTCGGAGACGAGGACACGCGCTTCCGCTGGGACCTCGGGCCCTTCCTGCTCGCGGTCGCGGGCTCGGTGGTGCTGCTCCTCGCGCTGCGGGCGCTCGGCGCCCGCCGGCGCTGAGCTACGCCTCCGCCGTCTTCTTCTCGACCGTCTTCTCGCCGCCCGAGTCGGGCTTCGAGTCGGTGCCCGACTCGCCCTCCTTCGACGACTTGCGTGAGCCGCGGCCGTAGTCGGTCGAGTAGAACCCCGAGCCCTTGAAGTGGACGGCGACCGGATAGAGCACGCGCTCGACGGGACCCTGGCTGCACGTCTCGCAGACCGACGGCGGATCGTCGGTGACCCGCTGGAAGAGCTCGAAGACGTGGCCGTTCGGGCAGCGGTACTCGTAGATCGGCATGCGCGGAGGCTAGCACCGGCACCCGCGGGTACCTTTCGCGGCCACGATGGAGATCGCGGAGCGGACGTTCCGGGCGGGCGTCGCGGCGTGCGTCGCCGTCGTCGGCGCGTTCCTCGCGGCACGGCTGACCGCCTGGCCTCCCCACGAGGACGAGACGCTCGCCCTCTTCGTCGGCCGCGGCTCCCTCGGCGGACTGCTCGACACCGTGCTCGGCGAGCGCGGCGGAGCTCCGCTCCACTTCCTTGCCGCCTGGACGGTGGCGCACCTCGGCGGCGGCCTCGAGGCGCTGCGGCTCGTGTCGGCGCTCTTCGCGCTCGCGAGCATCCCCCTGATCGCCGCCCTCGCCGCGCGGCTCGCGGACCGCACCGTCGCGCTCGTCGCGACTGCGCTGGCCTCCGCGAGCTGGGTGCTGGTGTTCCACGGCGTCTACGCGCGCATGTACAGCCTCTTTCTCTTCACGAGCGCGCTCTCGTACCTCCTGCTCCTGTCGGCCCTGCGGGAGGGCGGCAGGAGGCGCTGGGCGCTCTGGGCGGGGAGCGTGCTGCTGTGCGTCGCCACGCATCCTTACGGCGCGCTCGTCCTCGCCTCCCAGGCGCTGTACGCCGCATTCGTGCGCACGCGCCTACGCGAGGCCCTCGTCGCCTTCGCCGCCGTCGGGGTGCTCGGACTCCCGTTCTGGATCACCGACTTCGTGCTCGCCGGACGCTTCGACGTCGGCGTCGGCGGCGGCGGGCACGCGCTCGGCGGGCCGCTGTCCGTCCTGCGCTACCTCGGGCAGGTCGCCGGGGACTTCTCGGCCGGGCCATGGTCGCTGCCGGCCGTGCTCGCGCTCGGGGCCGCGGGTGCCTGG
>JBOHAW010000214.1:0-3871 GCA_050697975.1 Gaiellaceae bacterium | reverse complement strand
GCGTGAAGCAGACCTGGCCGGCCAGGGCTGCCTGCTGGTCGCCGGCGATCCCGGCGATCGGCACGGTCGCGCCGAGCAGCTCCGCCTCCCCCACGATCCCGCTCGAGGGCCGGATCTCCGGCAACAGCTCGCGCGGGACGCCGAACAGCTCGAGCAGCTCGTCGTCCCAGTCGAGCGTTGCGAGCGAGACGAGAAGGGTCCGGGAGGCGTTCGTCTCGTCGGTGACGTGAAAGCGGCCGCCGGTCAGCTTCCACACGAGCCAGCTGTCCACCGTCCCGAAAGCGAGCGAACCTTGTGGCTCTGAGCCACTTGGTCCTCGCCGGCGCGCGAGCAGCCATTCGAGCTTGGTCGCCGAGAAGTAGGGGTCGGCGACGAGACCGGTCAGCTCACGCAGGCGCTGTCCGGGCAGCTCGCGGCAGCGCTCGGCGGTGCGCCGGTCCTGCCAGACGATCGCCGGGGCGACCGCGCGGCCGGTGCGGCGGTCCCACAGGAGTGTCGTCTCCCGCTGGTTCGTGATCCCGATCGCGCGCAGCTCGCCCGGCCGAATCCGCGCGTCGCGCAGAGCGGCCTCGGCCGTGGCGAGCACGCTCTCCCAGATCTCCTCCGGGTCGTGCTCCACCCAGCCCGGCTGCGGGAAGTGCTGCCGCAGCTCGGCATATCCGCGGCCGCGCACCCGCAGCTCGTCGTCGACCACGAGGCAGGTGGTGCCAGTCGTCCCCTGGTCGATCGCGAGGATCACACGCCGACTCTAGTGCGGGACGCCGCCGTTCTCCCCTTGTGGCTCAGAGCCACAAGGGGAGAGTCGGCGCGGAGTTGTGACCTCCTCGGCACACGCCGGCGGCACGCCGTCGGGCACCCTGACGCGATGAGGGTTCGCTCGGCTCCTCGCTACGACGGGCGGATCCTGGACGCGCTGCGCGCGCTCGACGACCGGAACGAACCGATCGCCGAGATTTCCCGGCGCGTCGGCGAAGCGGCGGAGCGGTTGGGACTGGTGCGGCCGAGCTACGTGCACCTTCGCAGGCTGATCAAGAACGAGCGGGCCCGCCGTGATGCGGTCCGGGAGGTCGTCGACGACGTCCTCGACCGGTCGCTTCTTGGCTTGAGGGTGGATGCATACGAGGTGGCCGACCGCCTTCGTGAGGCGCGCAAGCCACGCGCGACGTCGTAGAAGCGGCGGGCTGGACTTCGTGGCTCAGAGCCACAAGGGGGTCGTCGGCCCGCCGCGAGCGGCGCTCTGCGTGCCCTAGAGGCTGAGGAGCGCGATTCCGCCCGCCACGAGCCCCGCACCCGCGAAGCGCCACGGTGTCACCCGCTCCCGCAGGACGACGGCGCCGAGGCCGGTCGCGACGATGACACTCGTCTCTCGAACGGCCGCGACCGACGCCGCGGAGGCGCGCTTGAGGGCCGCGAGCACGAGGCCGTACGCGGCGAAGGAGGCGAGCCCGGCCGCCAGCGAGCGCAGGCCAAGCGCTCCGCGCAGGGCGGCCGGTCCGCGCACCGCCGAGAATCCAATCGCGTATGCGATCCCCGGGAGCAGCGTGATCAGCTCCACGTACGCGAGCGGCGAGGCGTGCGCGACGCCGTGCTTGTCGATCACCGTGTACGAGGCGATGCAGCAGGCGATCGCCACGCCGAACCCCAGGCCGTGCCCCCGCCGCAACCCGCGCACGAGCAGTACGCCCGCCGCGACGAGCAGAACACCCAGCACCTGCGCCGCGGACGTGCCCGCGCCCGTCACCGCGACGGCGCCCACGAGGACGAGCACCGGCGCGAGCCCGCGAGAGAGCGGGTAGACGACCGACAGCTCGGCTCGCCGGTAGGCAGCGGCGAGGAGGGAGAAGTACGCGAGCTGGAGCGCCGAGCTCGCCGCCACGAAAGGCAGCGCGGCCGCATCGAGCTGCCACCAGATGACAGCGAACGGCGCGCAGACGACGGCCGAGAGCGGCAGCGCAACGGCGGTGGCGGCCTCCGGGTCGCGGGCGCCCGCGAGCAGCACGTTCCAGACGGCGTGGATCATCGCCGCCCCGAGCGCGAGGACGAGAGCCGACGTCGGCAGCGCTAGCTCACGATCACGGCCTCGAGCAGCGGCCGGTAGTGCTCGAGGTCGGGCGTCTCCAGTCCCGGCACCTTGCCGACGTCGTCGTAGCGCCGCAGGCGCACCGCGTCCTCCGCGTACGGCGAGGACGCGAAGGCGGCCACCTCGTCCGGCTCGTACGGCCCGCCCTGGAGCTCGAGGCTGTGGATCGAGGCCGGCGAGAGCTCCTCCAGGTACGACGGCTCGACCGCGCACAGATACCGCTTCGCCGCCACGTGCAGCCGGATCGGCTCGACCACCACCGGCCCGAAGCGGCGCGAGAGGAAGGCGAAGGCGACCTCCTCGTGACGTGTGTCGATCCCGTGCTCGGCCGCGTCGTCGGGGAGGTCGTGGACGAAGTGCCCGTAGTCGTGCAGGAGGGCCGCCGCCACGAGCGTCGGCGAGGCGCCGTCCCGCTCGGCCGCGTGCGCCGACTGGAGCATGTGCTCGGCCATCGAGACGTGCTCGCCGAGGTACTGCGCGGACCCCTGCTCGCGAAAGACGCGGAAGATCTCGTCGATCACTCCGGGCGCGCTCATCGACCGAGGACGGCGAGGCGGCTGCGGAGACCGTCGCGGTCGGCGTAGCAGCCCTGGAGGTGGCGCTCTCCCGCCTCGGAGTAGGCCGTACGACCGTGCAGCACGCGGAGGTTGTCGACGATGAAGAGGCCGCCGGGCTCGAGCTTGAACCGGACCAGGTACTCCGGCGCGCCGAGCAACCGCCCGAACGCGCGGTAGGCGTCGTAGTACGGCTCGACGAGCGCGGGCTCGAGCTGCAGCGGAGCCGCCGACCGCGTGTTGAAGTGGATGGCCTGGACCTCGCCGCGAACGTCGAGCGAGATCACGGTGTGCTCCGCCTCGAGCTCGGTCTCGTCGTCGCGGTAGCGGAAGCGGAGCGGCCTGCTCGCGAGCAGCTCGAAACCGGCCGGCTCCCGCGCGCGCAGCTCCTCGGCGACCCGGAACCCGTCCACGAGCGTGTTCTCGCCGCCGCCCGCGCTCGAGGCGAGAAAGTGCAGGAGCTGAAGGGTCGGCGTGGGGTCGCGATACGGGTTGTCGGTGTGGGCGCCGAGCGCGAGCCCGGTGTAGGCGAGGTTGCTCGCATCGACGACCGAGCGGACGTCGAACAGGCGGCCGTAGTTCGTCTCGCGGACGTAGCCGAACAGCTCGGCGACCCGCGTCACGGTGCCCGGGTCGGTCGGGCCGTCCGTCAGGATGGCGAAGCCGAGCTCGTCGACGGCCGCGAGCCAGCGGCGCAGCGGCTCGCCGCCGGCAGCCACGTCCCCGTAGCGCTCGACCGGCAGCTCGTCCGCGATGCCGGCGTCCCACAGCCGCCGAAGAGAACCAAGTGGCTCAGAGCCACAAACTCCTTCGCCGCAGCAGCAGTGCTCGCGCAGCCAGTCCGCGTCGAACCGCGACTCGTGCCCGTCGGCGAAGACGGCCTCCACCGCGCCGTTGCCGGCGCGCGCCGCGGCGACGGCGACGCCGGAGGGGATCGCGATCGAGTCGAGCAGCCGCTGTCCGCTGGGATGGCGGCAGTCGGCGCACGGGCAGTTGTCGCGCAGCCAGACGGCGTGGAAGACGCTGCGGTGGCCGCCGGCCCAGTCGATCCGGACGGTCGAGCCGTCCGCGAAGATGGAGTCGATCGTCGCCATGATAAGGTCTAGACCATTATGCGAGTCGCCGTCCCCCCGGTCAAGCCGGATCGCGGCCCCGCGCACGCTCAGATCGAGACGTGGCTCGCCGGCGCCGTCGCCGCCGGCCGGCTCTCCGCAGGCGAGCGGCTGCCGCCGGAGCG
>JBOHAW010000213.1:0-4782 GCA_050697975.1 Gaiellaceae bacterium | reverse complement strand
GTTGGTGACGTCGATGATCGCCCCGAGCGGGATCTGGCTCGGGTCGGTGACGCGGACGCCGTTCACGAGCACCGTGCCGGTGAAGACGGCGTTCACGCTCTGGCCGAACACGGGCGGCGGTACCGCCAGCGGCGTGCGGTCGGCTTCGATGGTGACGCTCCCGGTGACGGAGTTGTTCGCCGGCGAGGGGTCGGTCTCGGTGGCGGACACGCTTGCGGTCGAGGCCGCCTCGCCGCCCTCGGTCAGGCGCAGGACGTGGGTCACGTGCGCCTGCTCGCCGACCGCGAGCGTGCCCAGGCTGCAGGTGACGCTCGTCCCGCTCGAGCAGCTGCCGTGGTCGGTGGAGACCGACTCGAAGGTCGCGCTGCCGGGACCCTGGTGGTTGACGCTCACTCCGTGCGCGACCCCGGGCCCGTTGTTCGTGACCGTGATCGTGTAGGTGACGCGCGAGGTGGCCGCGGCGCGGGCGAGGCTGCGGCGCTGCTCGGCGCTGGTCACGAGCGTGTCCGCGAGCGTCTCCACCGACGAGCGCAGCTCGACGGTGAGGTCGGCCGGCTGCGCCTGCGGCGCCGGTTGCGGTGCGGGCGCCGGAGGCGTAGGAGCCGGCGGAGCTGGCGGCGGAGGTGTGTCTTCGGTGACCGTCACGTTCACGGTGCCGGTGTCGGCGCCTCCGTTGCCGTCGCTGATCGAGTAGTCGAAGGTGTCCTCGCCGCTGAAGCCCTCGTTCGGCGTGTAGGTGCACGACCCGGTCGTCTCACAGGTCACGCCGCCGTGCGCCGCCGTCGGAGTGGGCGTCGTGACGGTGAGCGTGTCCTCGTCGGGATCGGTGTCGTTCGCGAGGACGTCGACGGCGCCGGTCGTGTCCTCGGCGGTCGTCAGGACGTCGTTGACCGCGGTCGGCGCGCCGTTCTCCGTGGCCCCCGATTCGCAGGCGCCCTCGACGGTCGTCCCCGCCCTCAGGTAGTCGATGAACGCGCCCGAGTCGTAGGCGTCGTCCCCGGCGTCGAAGATCGAGAGGTACACCGAGTGGAGGCCCGGCGTAACCGGCGTCTGGGCACGGAGGCGCGGCGTGCTGCCGTCGTACTCGGTGCCGTTGTCGGTGACGACCGTGCCAGCCTGGAAGAACTGGCTGTTGACGCTGACGATCCCGCCGCTCGGGTCGAAGGCGAAGTTGCTCGGAGCGCTGATGGTCGATCCGCTGACGCTCCAGTTCGAGACGTCGAGCTCGGCGATGAAGCCGTCGTTGAAGGTGCTGCCGACGTACTCGGGGTACTCCTCGCTGCCGAACACGAACTCGAAGGAGAGGCAGTTCGCGGTAGCGGGAATCGAGACGTCGAGCTTCAGGATCGACACGTCGAGGGCCCCGCGCGCCTCGGTGCCGTTGCTGCGCGTCGTATTGGGTGCGTCGTTCGGGCCGGCGGCGTTCGCGACCGAGCCCGACGTCAGCAGGGCCTCGACGCCGGTGCTCGGCGGCAGCAATGGCGTCATCGCGCCGACCACGCCGTTCGCGTCGGCGGCGCTGCACTCGACCCACGACTCGCCGACGACGATGCCCGAGTCGTCGACCGCAGGCCCGAGCGCCGGGCATGAGAAGACGGTCGTCGACTCCGAGTCGCTGTTGTTCTCGGTACTCGACTCGGGCGTGTCGGTCTCGACGGAGGCAGTGTTCACGATCGCGCCGTCCTCCTCGGGACGCACGATGATGTCGACCACCGCGGTGGCCTCTGGATCCAGGTCGGGCAGCTGACAGAAGACGGACCCTTCGCTCAGATCACATTCCTCGCTGAGCCCCACGACCTGGACGCCGGCCGGCAGATCGTCGGTGACGTCGACGTTGCGGGCTGTCGCCGTGCCGCGGTTCTCGACCTCGATCGTGTAGGTCAGCTCTTCGCCGACGCCGACCGGGTCGGGGGAGTCCGACTTCGTGAGCGAGAGGTCGGCCTCGCCCGTCCCCTCCTCGACTGTCGTCTCCTCGGTGTCGCTGTTGTTGCCGTGGATCTCCTCCTCCTCGTCCGCGGACACGTCGGCCGTGTTGCTGATCGTCGTGCCTTCCGTCCCGGAGTTGACCTCCACCACGATCGTGACCGTGGCGGATCCTTCGGCTCCGATCGAGCCGAAGTTGCAGAAGACGCCGCCATCCTCCCCGCAGAACCCCTGCGAGTAGCTCAGGGAGACGAACGTGACGTCGTCCGGAAGCGGGTCGTCCAGCCTGACGTTGGTCGCGGCGGCGGTGCCCTCGTTCGCGACCTCGATGACGTAGCTGAACTCCTCGCCGACGGCGACCGGATCGGCCGAATCGGACTTCGTCAGGGCGAGCTCGGGCAGCCCGGCCGGCGGCCCCTCCTCCACGGTCACGTTCACGGTCGCTGTGTCGCTGCCTCCGCGGCCGTCGCTCGCCGTGTACGTGAAGCTGTCGGGCCCGACGTAGCCGGCCTCGGAGGTGTAGGTGCACTCGCCCGATCCGGACGGGTCGCAGCTCGCGCTGCCGTGTCCGGGGCTCTTGTCGAGTGCGGCGCTCAGCGTGTCCGCGTCCGCGTCGGTGTCGTTCGTCAGGACGTTCAGCGCGGCCGGCTCCCCGGTGGTCGCCGTCAAGGCGTCGTCGACGGCGTCCGGCGCGGAGTTGGCGGGCGGCGGCGGCGCTGCGAGCGTGAGGCTGAGATTGTCGAAGTAGGCGTCGTTGGACGACCCCGTCGTGCGAATCGCGGTCATGACGACCCGGACCGAGCGCGTCTTGGCCGGCACGTCGCCCGTCTTCTCGCGGAGAATGAGCTGCGTCAGGCCGCCTCGATCCGCCGGAAACACCGGGTCGAGCGTCAGGCGGCCGAGCTCGGTGCCGGCCGCGTCCAGGAAGATGGCGTCGACGGGGCCCTTGTCGCCCTGCGACGAGAAGCCGCCCATGTGCGCGCTCAGCGTCGCCTTGGTTGCGCCGGTGTCGATCTCGGGCGCGGCGCCGGAGAGATCGACGCTCTGGGAAGCCGACGAGGCCGCGTTCGAAGGCCCGCCGCCGAAGAAGTTCGCGCCCCCGCCGATCTTGTCGCCCTCTTCCCTGCTCGGAAAGTCGCCCACGCCGTACTGGATGACGGTGAAGTTCGACGTCGTCTCCCAGCTCGGAATCGGGACGACGTGGCCCTGCGGGAGCTCGGTCGAGCCCTCGCCCTCCTCGGCGCCGGGGTTCTTGAGGAGATTGCCCTCCGGAACCGTGAAGGCCGCGGAGGTGGTCGTTCCGGCCGCGATCCTCGCGATCGCCGAGGCGACCCCGAGCGAGAGCGCAAGCGTCAGCCCGGCGACGAGCGCAGCCGCGCGCAGCCCTTTGGGCGCGCGAGGCCTCGACGGCCGCTGCGGGTCCGGCTCGACCGGATGCTCGAGCTCACCGGAACGCGCGCGCGGGCGCGCGAGGTAATCGCCGAGAAGCGAGACGAGTACGAGTGCCACCGGAAGCCATCTCAGCCACGGGGCGAGACCCCTACCGGCCGGGTCGCCAAGTCCATCGCGGTCCGTCATCCCCCATCCCCTCTTTCAGGCGTCCATGCAGCCGTCCCCACGGCTAGGTCCGTAGTGGCCGCGACGGACGCCGACCTGTGCTCGGCAACAACAGTTACACGTTGGCTTGTGATTCTCAAGTGAGAATCGGCAATTTCTGCGCCACAAGCCCTCAACAATCTGCTCGAACCTGTCGATACAGGGAACGACGTCTCCGATCGCGCGTAACCGCCCGGCCCGAGACACCGTTTTACCGTCGAGGTTCGAGAAGGAGAACGATTCCGATGATCGTCGCCCTGGGAGTGCTGCTCGTCGCCCTGAGCATCCTCCTGCTCGCGTGGAGCCTCCCCAAGGCTCCGCAGCACCGAGACTGACGCTCGCCGTCACTGCTTCCTAGGACGGGCGAGGCTCCGTCGATCTTCCCCGTGCCTTGTGCGCGCGGGCTCGCTGCTTCAAAGTTGGTCGAGTCATGGTCCGGACCGGAGGCCGGGGTCGACTGCGCGCCGCCCTCTTCGTGGGCATCGGCCTCGGCATGACCGGCTTCGCGCTGATCGCCTACGGCGCGAACGTGTTCCGCCAGCTCGAGCTCGACACCGTCGACACGCGCTTCGCCGTCCGCGGCACGCAGGAGCCGCCGCCCGAGCTCGTGGTCGTCCAGATCGACGACGTCACCTTCGACGAGCTCGACCAGAGGTGGCCGTTCCCGCGCACGATCCATGCGAGGGTGGTCGACCGGCTGCGCGAGGACGGAGCCAGGGGGATCTTCTTCGACGTGCAGTTCACCGAGCCGTCCGAGCGGGAGGAGGAGGACATCGCGCTGATCGAGGCGGTCGAGCGCGCCCGCGGCAAGGTGGCGCTCGCGACGACCGAGACGAACGAGGACGGCGGCTCGAATATCTTTGGCGGCGAGGAGACGCTGCGAGACATCGGCGCCAGGTCCGGGAACGCGCTCCTGCCCGAGGATTCCGGCGGCATCATTCGCCGCGTCGCCTATGCCGTCGACGGCCTGGAGGCGTTCTCGCTCGTCGGAGCCGAGATCGTGACCGGGCGCGAGATCGATCCGTCGGAGCTCGGCGGCGGCGAGGACGGCGCCTGGATCGACTACCACGGGCCGCCCGGCACGATCCGGGCGATCTCGTACTCCCAGGTGTCGGAGCGCAAGACCGACGCGGGCTTCTTCCGCGACCGGATCGTGATCGTGGGCCCCTCGGCGCCCTCGCTCCAGGACGTGCACCCCACCTCGACGAGCGGGGACGATCTGATGTCGGGCGCCGAGATCCAGGCGAACGCCCTGTCCACGGC
>JBOHAW010000212.1:0-6214 GCA_050697975.1 Gaiellaceae bacterium | reverse complement strand
CGCGGGACGCGCGCGCGCTCCTCGACCGGCACACGCGGAGCGAGATCGACGCCGGCCAGGAGCTCTACGCGCTGCTCATGCTCGCCCTCTGGAGCGACGGCCTGCGCCGCAGGCGCGCCGAGCCGGTCGTCGCGGCGCGCGCTTGATCCGCTCGCTCGCTCGATCCGCAGCGCTTACCGCGCTCGGCTCGCTGCCACGGCGACCGCGGCCCGGCGTGCGGATCCTCGTCTACCACTGGGTGCACGACTCCGAGCGAGACCGGTTCGCGCAGCACCTCGCCGCACTCTCGCGCCGGTTCGAGCCCGTGTCGCTGAGCGATGCGGTCGAGCGGCTGCGGGCGGGCCGGATCGGCGGACGCGAGCTCGTCGTCACGTTCGACGACGGCTTTCGCAGCGCCGCGGTGTGCGCGCCCCTGCTGGCCGACCACGGCTTCCGGGCGTGCTTCTTCCTCATCACCGACCTCGTCTCCGCAACGCCCGAGCACGTCGAACGGATCTGCCGCGAGCGCCTGCACCTGCCGCGCCCGCTCGAGCCGATGACGTGGGCCGACGCGGAGGCGCTGCTCGAGCAGGGCCACGAGGTCGGCTCGCACACGCGCACGCATCCGGACCTTGTGGCTCTGAGCCACAAGGAGATGGACGAGGAGCTGCGCACCTCGCGGGCTGAGCTCGAGCGCCGTCTCGGTCTTGCCCCCGCGCACTTCGCCGCTCCGTACGGCGACCGCGCCCGCTTCTCGCCCGCCGTCTCGAAGGCCGCCCGAGCCGCGGGCTACGCCACGTGCCTGACGGCGCAGCGCGGCCGCAACCTGCCGTCGACGGACCTGTACGCGCTCCGTCGCGACAACGCCGTCGCCGGCTGGCCACCTCGCCACGTCCGCTACTTCCTCTCCCAGGCGTGAAGGTCGTCGTCCTCACGCGCAATCCTCGGGGCATCGCCTCGCGGTTCCTCGCGCGCGGCACGGTCGAGGTCGAGCGCGTGATCCTGGACGAAAGCGCCGGGACGACGCTGCGCCGGAAGCTGCGCAAGCTGCGCCGCGTCGGGCCGACGGCGCTGCCGGTGGGGCTCGCGCTCCGGCGTGCGTATGCCGATGCCGGGTCGGGCCCGCCCCTCGCGGAGCTGAGCGTCGAGGTCGTGCGCGTTCCGACGCTCGACGGGCCCGAGGCGCGCGCGGCGCTCGCGGGTGCAGACGTGGCCGTCTCGCTCGACAACACGCTCATCTCCGAGGCGACGTTCTCGACGCCGCTGCTCGGGACGATCAACGTCCACCACGGCGCCGTGCCCGGGTATCGCGGCGGCCCGCCCGTGTTCTGGGAGCTCGCCGACGGGCGCGACCGTGCCGGGTTCACCGTGCACAGGATCGACGCCGGCATCGACACCGGTCCGGTGCTGGCGGAGGGCGACGTCCCGATCGAGCGGCGCCCCACGCTGCGCGACACGCTGGCTGCGACGATTCCCGTCCTCCACGGCGCGAGCCTCGACGCGCTCGAGGAGGTGCTGCGGCGTGGCGAGCTCGAGGGACGGCCGCAGCAGCCCGGCGGTCCGGCTCGCACGACGCCGACGCTCCGGGACTACCTGCGCGTGCGCCGCAGCCTTCGCGGGCCGTAGCGCGGACGTCTTCCCTACGATCCCGGCGTGATCGGAAAGGCGATCTTCTGGGGCTCGCTCGGCGCGCTCGCGTGGACGCACGCCGGCTATCCCGCCGCCGCGGCGCTCGCCGCGCGCCTGCGCGCCCGCCCGGTGCGGAAGAGAGGCACGCTGCCGAGCGTGAGCGTGATCGTGGCCGCATATGACGAGGAGGCGGTGATCGAGCGGCGCCTCGAGAACCTGCTCGCGCTCGACTATCCCCCCGAGAACGTCGAGATCGTCGTTGCCTCGGACGCCTCCGCCGACGGCACCGACGAGCTCGTCGAGGCCGTTGCCGCCCGCGAGCCGCGCGTCCGCCTCCTCCGCTGCCCGCGCGGCGGCAAGGTCGCGGCCCAGAACCTGGCCGTGCGCGAGACGAACGGCGAGATCCTCGCCTTCTCGGACGCGAACGCGACCTGGGCGGCACCCGCGCTGCGCAAGCTCGTGCGCAACTTCGCCGACCCCGAGGTGGCGTACGTGTGCGGCCAGCTCCGGCTCGAGGACGCGGACGGGACGAATCGCGAGGGCGCGTACTGGAGCTACGAGCTGAAGCTGCGCGAGGCCGAGTCGGCGCTCGGCTCGGTCACGGGCGGGAACGGCTCGATCTACGCCGTGCGGCGGTCGGACTACGTCGAGGTCGATCCGCGGTTCGGCCACGACCTCGCGTTCCCGTACCTGATGGTGCAGCGCGGCCGCCGCGCCGTCTACGAGCCCGAGGCGGTCGCGTTCGAGAAGCCCTCGCGCGACCAGGAGGACGAGTACCGGCGCAAGGTGCGGATGTTCGAGCACTGCTGGCTGATCGTCCTGCGCGGGCGGATGCTGCGCGGCCTCGATCCGCTCTACCTGGCCGAGATCGTCTCGCACCGGCATCTCCGCTACGGCAGCGGGGTGCTGCACGTGGCGCTCCTCGGAGCGAGCGTCGCCCTCGCCGGACGCGGGGCTCCCTACACGGGAGCGCTCGCCGGCCAGGCGGCCTTCCTCGCGCTCGCCGCCGCCGGCCGCCGCGGCCTGCCGGTTCCGGGCGCGAGCCTCGCCTACTACTATGCCCTCGTCACGTGGGCGACGCTGGTCGCCCTCCAGCGCTATCTCCGGGCCGGCGTGCCGGCGGTCTGGGAGAAGGCGGAAGGGACGCGATGAGAGCCGGGACGACGCAGAAGGAAGGGACGGCCGACGCCTGGGTGCAGGAGCGCCTCGCATGCCCGCGGGATCGCGCGCCGCTCACGGTCGAGGGCGAGCGGCTCGTCTGCCGCGACGGCCACGAGTACCCGTTCGTGGAGGGCATCCCGGTGCTCGTCGTCGACGACGTCGAGCCGACCCAGCCCGGCTACTGGGCCAACCCCGAGCAGATCGACGCCGTTCGGGCCGCCGAGCCGCCGGCGATCGAGGGCGACCGCGTCGACCCGTACGTGGCCGAGCTGATCATCGGCACGCACGGGAACCTCTACCGGCACCTCGCGGAGGGGATGGACCGGTATCCGATCCCGAGCTTCCCCCTCCCGCCGGGCTCGGGCGAGACGCTGCTCGACATCGGCTGCAACTGGGGCCGCTGGACGCTGAGCGCGGTGCGGGCAGGCTACGCGCCGATCGGCATCGACCCGTCCTTCGAGGCGATCGCAGCGGCGCGCCGGATCGCGCGGCAGCTCGGGGTCGAGGCCCGCTACGTGGTGGCCGACGCGCGCCACCTGCCCTTCCCGGACGCGTCCTTCCAGGTCGTGTTCTCCTACGGCGTGCTCCAGCACTTCTCCAAGGCGGACGTCCGCGTCTCGCTCGCGGAGATCGCCCGTGTGGTCGAGCCGGCCGGCTACACCTGGGTGCAGATGCCGAACTCGCTCGGCGTGCGCAACCTCTACCAGCTCGCCCGCCGCCGCTTTCGGGAGGGCGACCACTTCGAGGTGCGTTACTGGACGCCGCGCGAGCTGCGGAGCACATGGGGCGGCATCGTCGGGCCGACGCAGCTCTCGACGGACGGCTTCTTCACGCTCAACCCGCAGACGAGCGACCTCGACCTGCTTCCGGCGAGGTTCCGCGCGCTCGTTCGCGTCTCGGACGGGCTCAAGCGGGCGAGCCGGCGGGTCGGGCTGCTGACGAACCTGGCGGACAGCGTCAACGTCCGCGCTCGACCGCGGTAGAGACCGTGCAGCTCGCCTGCCCGCGGGATCGTGGCGCTCTCGGCGGCGAGGGCGACGAGCTCGTCTGCGGCGACGGACACCGCTACCCGATGGTGGACGGCGTCCCGGTGCTCCTCGTCGAGGAGGAGCGCCCCACGCACGCGGCGTGCCGCGTCTCGCTCGAGCGGCAGGAGGGCTCGGCCGACCCCGAGGCGATGGTGCAGGACGTGATCGCGGCCACCTGCGGCAACCTCTACCGGCACCTGATCGGGAACGTGCGCGAGTACCCGATCCCCGCTATCCGCCTGCCGCCCGGCGAGGGACGCCTCTTCCTCGAGGTCGGTTGCAACTGGGGCCGCTGGTGCGTGAGCGCGGCCAGGCGCGGCTACACGGTCGTCGGCGTCGATCCCTCGCTCGAGGCGATCCTGGCCGCCCGCCGCGTCGCCGAGCAGCTCGGCGTCGAGGCGACCTATCTCGTCGCCGACGCGCGCCACCTGCCCTTTCCGGACGCCACCTTCGACGTCGTCTTCTCGTACAGCGTCTTCCAGCACTTCTCCAAGGCGGACGCGATCGCCTCGTTCGCCGAGATCGGCCGCACGCTCAAGCCGGCCGGCCTCTCGCTCGTGCAGATGGCGAACGTCTGGGGGGCGCGCAGCCTCTGGAACCAGCTGCGCGAGCGCCGGTTCCGCGAGCCGCGCACGCTCTTCGACGTCCGCTACTGGGGCCCGCGCGAGCTCGAGCGGGAGTTCTCGCGCGCGGTCGGCAGCACGTCGCTCGCGGTCGACGGGTACCTGACCCTCAACCCCCAGCCGGCCGACCTCGAGCTCCTGCCGCGGCGGTACCGCGCGCTCGTGCGCACCTCCGAGGCGCTGCGCCGCCTGAGCGGGCGCCTTCCGTTCCTGCGTTACGCCGCCGACAGCCTCTACGTCGCCTCCCGCCGGTGAACAGGGCGCTCGACGTCGCCGGCGCCGGAGTGGGGCTCGTCCTCTCGTCGCCGATGCTCGCCGCCGCCGCGCTCGCGATCAAGCTCGGGGACCGCGGTCCAGTGCTCTACCGGCAGCGCCGCGTCGGGCTCGGCGGCGACGAGTTCGAGTTGCTGAAGCTGCGCACGATGGTCGCCGGCGCCGAGCGGCAGGGGGCCGGACACGCCGTGAACCGCGGCGATCCGCGCATCACCCGCGTCGGCCGCGTCCTGCGGCGCCTGTCGCTCGACGAGCTGCCGCAGCTCTGGAACGTCGTCCGCGGCGACATGAGCCTGATCGGCCCGCGCCCGACGCTCGCCTACCAGGTCGAGCGGTACACCGCGCGGCAGCGGCGCCGGCTCGAGGTCCGGCCCGGGATCACGGGCTGGGCGCAGATCCACGGCCGGGCGGCTCTGCCCTGGGACGAGCGCATCGAGCTCGACGTCTGGTACGTGGAGCACCGGTCGCCCTGGGTCGACCTCAAGATCCTGCTGCGAACGCCGCTCGCCCTGCTCGGCGGCACCTACAAGGGCGAGACGGGCGGCTGGCGCGCGTAGCGCTTCGGACACGGCCGGCGCAGACGCGGCTCGGGGTCAGACCCCGGCCGGGTCCGGGCTCGGGGTCAGACCCCCGGCCATGTCCGTACTCGACCGGCGTGCGCGCCTCAGCAGTCGCGGTCGACCGTCAGCGCGTACCCCAGCTTGCCCGTCTCCCAGAACAGCGCCGACGGCAGGTAGTGCCACTTGAACCGCGACCCGACGGCGTCCACCTCGCCGGGGAAGCAGCGCTCGAACAGGAGCCGGGCGCGGAAGACGTGAAACCTGGACGTGACGACCGCGACCGAGGTCCAGCCGCGCGCGCGTCCGAGCCGCGCGACGCCCTCAGCCTCGCCCTGGGTGCTGTAGGGGTCGGGCAGGAAGCAGACCACGCGAAACCCGCTTGCGCCGCCCGCGCAGAGGCGGTTCGCCTCGGGCCAGCCGTTGGCTCGACCGTCCGAGATCACGAGCACGTCCGCCACGTTCCGGCGCATCAGCTCGAGCCCCTTCTCGAGCCTGAACTTCCGCCCGCCGGAGAGCACGACGACGGCGTCCGCCCGCCGGGGCGCGTCCTCGTGCGGCCAGAGGAACAGGAAGGCGCAGAGCCCGAGCCACGCGGCGAGGGCGAGAAGGGCCAGACGCAGGAGCACTCCTCCATCCTGCCTGGCGCGCCGCGCCGCGCGGTACGCTCCTTGGCCGTGACGGCGGTGCTCTTCACCTGCGCGGGCCAGCGCGTGGACATCGTCTCGGCGTTCGGGCGCGCCGGTGCGACGACGATCGCGACGGACATCAACACGCTCGCGCCCGCCCTCTACCACGCCGACCGGCACGCGCTCGTGCCGCGCGTCGCCGATCCGGCGTACGTCCCCGTGCTGCGTGACCTCGTGCTCGCCCACGACGTGCGCCTCGTCGTGCCGCTCACCGACCTCGACCACGCCGTGCTCGCCGAGCACAGAGACGAGCTCGGCGTTCCCGTGCTGCTGTC
>JBOHAW010000211.1:0-7323 GCA_050697975.1 Gaiellaceae bacterium | reverse complement strand
GCTCGGTCGTGCAGACGGGGGTGAAGTCCTTCGGGTGTGAGAACAGCACCGCCCATGAATCGCCGATCCACTCGTGGAAGCCGATCGGGCCCTCCGTCGTCTCCGCCTGGAAGTCGGGTGCCGTGTCTCCGATCTGCAGAGCCATTTCCTTCCTCCTCTAACTCGTGTGTTCCCTGGTTTACCGCGCCCGCGGCCTCCACCGCATCGCCCTGCAGGGCCAACTTGCGCGGTCGCGCAAGATGGCCCGATCGGGCCAGGCTCAGACGAGCCCGTGCCGCGCGCCCCAGGCGGAGGCGGCCGCACGCGAGGGGAGACCGAGCTTCCTCAGGATGTTGGCCAGGTGCCGGTGGACCGTGTGCTCGCTGAGGACGAGCTGCTCGGCGATCGCCGGGTTGCTCAGCCCCTGGGCGACGAGCCGCAGCACCTCGACCTCACGCCGCGTCAGGGCCGTGGCTGGCCCCCCCGCCTCGGCCGCATCGAGCTCGCGGAGGAGTGCGGCCGCGTGTTCTGTCTCCCGCTCGGCCCGCATCGCGCGCATGGCCTCGTGGGCCAGGCGCGCCTGCTGGGCGGCCGCGTCGTTCCGCCCGAGCGCCCTCAGCACCCGCGCGAGCTCGATCCGCGCCCGCGCCGTCTCGAACGGAGCGCCGCTACGCTGGAACAGGTCGACGGCGTCCTCGTAGCGCAGGCGAGCTGTCTCGGAATCGCCCTCGCCGGCTGCGACAGCCCCCTCGGCGGCCAGGGCAAAGGCACGAAGCGGATCGGTGCCGACCTGCGCCACGAGCTCCTGGAGCTCGCTCAGCACGGCCCGTGCCCGCTCGCGCTCAGAGAGCGCGACGAGCGCGCAGACGAGCAGCTCGAGACCCGCCACGCGCTGAAGACGGTTCTCGGCACCGAGCTGCCGCAGGAAACGCTCGGCGAGCTCCGTGGCGAGGGCCGCGTCTCCGCCATCGAGGGCGACTGCGGCCAGCCCGAGCTGGGCGTGGGGGTGGAACTCGACCTCGCGGAAGAGCGCTGTCGCCTCCTCGAGCCGGCCCTGACGCCGTCGCAGCTCGGCCAGTCGAACCACCGCCTCGAATCCCATCCCGGGCCGACTTCCGGCGAACTCTCGCATCGCCTCCTCGAACTCCACCTCGGCTTCGGCCCAGGTCCCGCGCCAGACGAGGACGGCCGCGTAGTGCGCCTGGCAGACGGCGAAGAGATGCGGGATCCGCCAGCGTTTGGCGAACTCCAGCATGCGCTCGCTCCACTGGGACGCCCGCTCGACGTCCCGCACGCGCTCGCAGGCGGTGATCAGGTAGCAGCAGGCGCGACCGACCGCCCAGAGCTCGGAGATCTCGCCGGCGACGGCCGCTGCCGACGCCTCGTCCAGCAGCCGTATCCCCTCCGGCACCTTCCCTTCGCCGACGAGCGCCATGCCCTCGAGGGCCAGCGCCGAAATCTCGAGGTCGCCTTCGCCGAGCGATCGCCCGATCGCGCGCGCGCGCCTGGCCAGGCGGCGCGCGGCGGCGATGTCGTTCTCCAGCATGAACGCGATCTCGGCCTCGCGAATCGCGAGCCAGCCGTGCTCCGGAACAGGCTCGACGCCGTCGAGGAGCCGGTGTGCGCGCTGGAGCCAGCCGTTCGCGACGGCCGGCTCGCCACGAAACGAGAGCGAGTCCCACGCGAGCCAGATCGCCATCCGAGCGGCGGCGGCGGCGTCCTTCTGCTCGCGATAGAGGCGGTAGGCACGCTCGCGCGACTCAATCGTCACGTGCGCGTCGTCGAGCCACCAGGCCGCCATCGCCAGCGCCTCGATCGCCTCGGCGCTCTCGCCGCGCGCGAGCGCCGCCTCGAAGCACACGCGCGCCTCTTCCCACTCCCCCCGGCTCAGAGCCTCGCGGCCCGCGGAGAGCGGGTCTGCAACCGAGAGCTCGGTACCGGCGCTCATCTTCAGGCCACCAATCTTCTGTTGGAAGATACTCCCGCATCTCGCAAGACGGAACCTCGCGCACGCGAACGGCCCGCCGAAGCGGGCCGTTCGATCCTGCGGAGACTCGAGCGCTGTTACGCAGTCGAGTCGGCCACGGCCGTGCAGGAGACCGGGCCGAGTTGCAGCTGGCGCGCGAGCACGTTGACCGCGACGTCGCAGACGTTCGCCGCGACGGCGATCGGCAGCTGCGCGGTGATGTCGCCGATCTGCACGTTGACGAGCGAGTCACCGGCGGTATGCCCGGCGCCGCCCCCGTCACCCGTGCCCGGCGACGCGATCGACTCCGCGTCGGCGTCGCAGCTCGTGTCGCCGGTCTCGAGCTGCTGGGCGAGGACGTTGACGTTGATGTCGCACAGGTTGGCCGCGACGGCGATCGGCACCAGGATGGTGATGTCGCCGACCTGGACGTTCACGAGCGAGTTGCCCGCCTCGTGCTGGGCGGACGCGCCCGAGGCGGCGACCCCGGCCGTGAGTACCACGGCGCACAGCGTTGCAAGCAGCTTGCGCATGCTTCCTCCTTCGTGAGACCCCTGAGATCTCGGTCGTTGTCGACCTGCTGGGTAGGTCAGGGCTACCCGGCGCCTATCCGTCGAAACGGATACGACCGAGGAGGACACCGGGGTGGCTCAGGCGACCACTTCGCCGGTCGGGAGTGCTCAGAAGAAGAATTGTTTCCACGCCGACCACCAATCGTCGGCGCGGGACACCGCCCGGCGCGGGTCGAGGATCTCGACGCCGTGCCGGTAGCGCAGCTCGTCGGTCGCCGAGGTCGTCTTGTACTCGACGAGGATCTCGCACGGGTGCCCGGGGTCGTACGGCGCGACGGCCTCCACGTCGGCGAGCGCCTCCTTCGCGCCCGCCTCGATCAGCTCGCGCGCCCGCAGCGGCGCGACGTTGCGCGCGCTTTCGGTGCCGAGCCCGCGCTTCACGGCCACCGTCGTCAGTCCCTCGCCGAGCAGCGCCGTCGCCTCGCGGCAGGCGGCGTCGTCTCCGGTCACGAGCAGCACGGGGCAGTCCCACTGGCCGCAGAACGCCGCGTTGATGCCCGTCTCGCCGACCAGCGTGCCGTTGAACCACAGGTTCTGCCATTGCTGCCCGGAGACGGTGTGGTTCATGACGCCGTCGGGCGTGCCGGCCATCGCGTGCATGCCCACGAGCAGGCAGGCGTCGCAGCCCTCCTCCAGGAAGCCCGTGTACTCCGTCCAGTTCTTCTGGACGACGTACTCGCAGGCCGGGTCGAGCAGGTCCGGGACGAGCGAGTTGAACGACCAGGGGCCGCCGGCCCCGTGGTGGTCCATGACGACGATCTCCGTCGCGCCGGCCGCCTTGGCACCGCGGACCGCGGCGTTGATCTCCTCGGTGTAGAGCTTGCGCGCCTCCTCGTACATCGGCTCGCCGCCCTGGGTCTGCTTGCCCTTGACGATTCCCGAGACGCCTTCCATGTCGCTGATGATGTGGACGCGCACGGCTCGGTAGCGTAAGCGACGTGGACAGCGGGCTCCAGGACAAGGGCGTGCTCGTCACCGGGGCGTCGGGCGGCATCGGCTCGGCCTGCGCACGGGCATTCGCGGCGGAGGGCTGCCGCGTGGTCGTGCACTACCACCGCGGCCGCGAGCGGGCGGAGGCGCTGGCCGCGGAGCTCGGCGGCGCGCCGATCGCGGACGCCGACCTCGCGAGCGAGCCGGAGGTCGAGCGGCTCTTCGAGGCCGCGCGCGCGGCGCTCGGGCGCGTCGACGTGTGTGCCGCGGTCGCCGGCGTCTGGCCCCGGGCGGACGAGCCAGTCTGGCAGCTCTCGCTGGAGCGCTGGGAGGAGACCCTGCGGGCGAACCTCACCGCGACCTTCCTCACGGCCCGCGCCTTCCTGCGCGAGGTGGAGCGCAACGGACACGGCTCACTCGTCCTGATCGCCTCGACCGCCGGGCTCTTCGGCGAGGCCGGGCACGCGGACTACGCCGCCGCCAAGTCGGCGATCGCGCACGGCTTCCTGCTGAGCCTAAAGAACGAGATCGTGAGGATCGCGCCTCGCGCGCGCGTGAACTGTGTGTGCCCCGGCTGGACCGAGTCGCCGATGACGCGCGGCGAGCTCGAGCCGGAGCAGGTGCAGCGGATCTCTCGCACGATGGCCCTGCGCAAGGTGGCCCGCGCCGAGGACGTCGCCCGGCAGGTCGTCGCGCTCGCCTCCGACGAGATCTCGGGGCACGTCACCGGACAGGTGGTCACCGTCGCAGGCGGTATGGAAGGGCGCGTCGTCCACGAACGCTGACCCGATCTCGGGGATTCGCGTACAGCTCGAGCGCTCGGACCAGCCGGACTCGTTCCGCGAATAGGAACGGCGGGCCGAAGCCCGCCGCAGAACTCACCAGCCGCAGGATGATTGCCGTCAGTCCCCGACCAGAAGAGCTCGACGCCTGTATCGGTCGAGGAGCCGCTCGCCTTGAGCGTCCTCTTCACAGAAGATGGGCGGGACCGCCGCCCGGCCCCGCCCCAGGGTCTCCAATGGAGACCCGCTTTGTGTCAGAGCGGCCCCCGCCGCATCGGGGCCTCTCTGGCTTTCTCTCGCGGGCCACCGCCGCATCGGGGCCTCACGAGCTCACGTTCCAACTATCGCTCAGAAGGGGTTGGTTCATCTATCACTCGAACTCGGTTGACTTGACGACTTGACTGCTCGACACCCATCTAGAGTGCCGCGCGTGGCCGACCGCTTCATCGAACGTCTCGCCTCCGGCCCGCCGATCGTGGCCGACGGCGGCACGGGCGCGCTCGTCTCGAGCGCGGTCCCACGCCTGCGCTGTCCGGAGGAGGCCAACCTTCGCTCGCCCGAGAGCATCGTCTCCGTCCACGTCGCCTACATCCGCGCCGGAGCGGCGCTGATCGAGACGAACACGTTCGGCGCCAACCGCCCGAAGCTCGCGGCCCACTTCCTGGAGGAGGAGTTCGAGCGCATCAACTCGACGGCGGTGCGGCTCGCCCGGGAGGCGCGCGAGATGGCCGGGAGCGACGTCTTCATCGGCGCCTCGATCGGCCCTCTCGGCGATGTCGAGCTGCGCCCCGAGACTCGGGCCGAGCTCTTCGCGGAGCAGGCGACGATCCTCGAAGGCCGGGGAGCCGACCTGTTCATGATCGAGACGTTCTACGACCTGGACGAGCTGACGACCGCGATCGGGGCGGTACGCGGCGTCTCGGGCCTGCCGATCGTCGCGCTGATGACGTTCGACGAGGACGCGCAGACGCTCGCCGGCGTCTCGGCGCGCGCCGCCTCCGAACGGCTCGCCGGACTCGGGCTCGCCGCAATCGGTGCGAACCACGGCGCCGGCCCCACCGCGGCGCTGACCGCGCTCGCCGAGATGCGCCGAGACGACATCCCTCTGGCGGCGCTGCCGAACATCGGCCTCGCCAGCCTCTCGGGCTCCCGGATCGTCTACCCGCACGCGACCCCCGAGTACTTCGCCGAGTTCACGGCACAGGCCCGGAGCCTGGGCGCGCGGATCATCGGCGGCTGCTGCGGGACGACGCCGGCGCAGGTCGAAGCGATCCGCTCCGCCGTCGAGGCTAACCGCGAGCCCGCGGGGCCGTTCGTCATCGCGGAGCGAACGCTCGTCGTGCCGGTGGCCGAGGAGCGGACCGAGACGGAGCTCGAGCGGATGCTCCGGGAAGGCGAATGGGTCGTCTCCGTCCAGCTCGACCCGCCGCTCGGCGGCAACAACGCCGGGCTGCTCGAGGTGGCGCGAACGATCGAGGCGTCCGGCCGGGCGGGCTTCGTCGACATCAACGACAACGCCACGGCGCGCGTCGGCATGAGCTCGCTGATGACGGCCGCGGCGATCGAGCGCTCGGCCGGGATCGAGACGATCCCTCACCTGACGCCGCGCGACACGACGATCATGGGCCTCCAGTCGGTCCTGCTCGGCGCGCACGCGGAAGGGATCCGGAACGTCCTCGCGGTCACGGGCGACCCGCCGGAGGTCGGCGACTATCCCGGCTCGCGCGGCGTGTACGAGGTCGACTCGATCGGGCTTACACAGATGCTCACGCGCTTCAACGAGGGCGAGGACTTCAACGGGCGGGCGATCGACGCGCCGACGTCCTTCTTCGTCGGCGTCGCGGTCAATCCGACCGCGGACGACCTCGAGGTCGAGCTCGAGCGCTTCCGGCACAAGATCGAGGCCGGCGCGCAGTTCGCGATGACGCAGATCCTCTTCGACATGAGCTACCTCGACCGCTTCCTCGAGCGGCTCGGCGGCGCGTCGCCGATCCCGCTCCTGCTCGGAATCTGGCCGCTTCGCAGCCATCAGCTCGCGCTTCGGCTCCACAACGAGGTGCCGGGAATCGTCGTCCCCGAGCCGGTGCAGAACGCGCTCCGCGACGCCGGCCCGGGCGCTCCGGAGGTCGGAGCACGGATCGCCCACGAGCTCCTCGCCGAGGGCCGCGAGAAGGCGGCCGGCGTCTACGTGGTCGCCCCGTTCCGCCAGCCGCTCGGGATCCTCGACTTCCTCGCTTAGCCGGCGGCGCACTCTCCAGTGGAGACAGGCGGGCCTGCGCTCGCGAGTGCGCGGCGCACGAGCTTCGGCGGCACGCCGAAGCCGCCGCTCGAGCCGACCCGCGCCGCGAACACCGTCGTCTCGACCGCGCCCTGCGCGTTCACGGCCGGGCCGCCCGAGTTGCCGTGCCGCACGTCGCCGCGCAGGCTCGTGACCGTGCGCATCACCGGCCCCCGGCCGTAGGCGTCCTCCGAGAGCACTGTCGTCGTGCGCCCGAGCCGGCCCGGCGCGGCCGCGAAGGGCCCGTTCTCCGGAAAGCCGAGGATGGCGACGGCCTCGCCCCGGTTCCCGTCGCCGAGGCGCAGAGGCGGCGCACCGAGTCTGCCGGACACGCGCAGCACCGCAACGTCGTTGCGCGCGTCGAAGGCGACCGCTCGGGCGCGCAGCCGTACCCCCAGGCGCTCGACCGTGGTCTCGCGCTGGCCCGCGATCACGTGCGCGGCGGTGACGACGAGCCGCGGCGCAGCCACCCAGCCGCTGCCCGAGACGGCGAGGCCGCAGGCGTTCCCGACCACGCGCACCACGCTCGGCGCGGCTCGGCGAACGCCCGGGCGGCCGAGGAGCGCTGGATCGGGCGGGTCGACCGGGCCCAGCGGTCCGGCGAACGTGGGAAAGGGATCGACCCGCTCGATCGCCTCCATCAGCCGATCGGGCGGCACGATGCCGTTCAGGCCCTGAAGGACGGCCGAGCGCTGCGCCCCGCGCCGGAGCTCGGTCTGTCCGGGGAGGTGGAGCGCGACGGCCCCGACGACCCAGACGAGGGCAAGCCCGGCGGCGGCGCCGAGGACGAGCCCACCGGCCGCGTCGATCGCCCGC
>JBOHAW010000210.1:0-9807 GCA_050697975.1 Gaiellaceae bacterium | reverse complement strand
CGCCCGGCCGAGGCCGCCGGCCGACCCTGACGAGTTACCCGGGCGGCGGAGCCTTCTCTCCGGAACCCCTGAGATGAAAGGACGAGTGATGCAAGCCTTCACGCTCGACAGCTTCGGCGCCGAGCCCGCCCTGCGAGACGACATCCCAGAGCCCCGCGTCGGCGACAACGAACTGCTCGTGCGCGTACACGCCTCCTCCGTGAACCCCGTTGACGCGTTCATCGCGGCGGGTGGGCTGAAGGAAATGGCCGAGTACGAGTTCCCCGTCACGCTCGGCCGCGACTTCGCCGGCATCGTCGAACAGGTCGGCTCCACCATCAGCCGCTACCGGGTCGGCGACGAGGTCTTCGGCTTCGTGCTCCATGCCAACCCAACCGTGCGCGACGGGGCCTGGGCGGAGCTGATCGCAGTCCCGGAAGACAACCTCGTCGCCGCGAAGCCGCGCCGGCTGGACTTCGCCCTGGCCGGGGCCGCGCCGCTCGCCGGGATCACCGCGCTCGCAGCCTTCGACGCGCTCGCGCCCGCCGAGGCCGAGACCGTGCTCGTCGTCGGCGCCGCCGGCGGCGTCGGCAGCTTCTTCGTCCAGCTCGCCGTCGACGCAGGCGCGAACGTGATCGCTCCCGCGCTTCCCGAGGACAACGACTACCTGCACGGACTCGGCGTCACCGAGCTCGTCGACCGGAACGCCGACGTCGCCGCAGCAGTACGGCAAGCGCATCCCGACGGCGTCGACGCCATCCTGGATGTCGCCTCGCCGACGCCTGACACCGCGCTCCTCGAGGACGGCGGGCGGCTCGCCTCACCACTCGGTGCCGCGGGCGAAGGGACCGGGCGATTCAACATCATGGCCGAGCCGACGCCGGCGAACCTGCGGCGTCTCGCCGAGCTCCTGGACACGGGCACGCTCCGGGTTCCGATCCAGCGCAGCTACCGAATCGAGCAGGCAGGCGAGGCGCTCCAGGCGTTGCCCAGCACCCACACCCAGGGGAAGCTCAGCTTGACGATCGCATAGAGCGTCGGCGGTGTCCTACGGGCCGGAGCGTACGGCCCGCCCTCGCTAGCTTTCTTGAATGGGCGGGCGGGTGCGCACGGCGTACCACGCCGAGAAGCGTCCGACCGCCGATTCGAGGTAGGTCCGCAGCTGCTCGTCGAAGGCGCCGACCTCCCCGCGCAGCTGGAAGAGCGCGTAGTCGAGCCGCCGCTCCGCATCGCAGGTGTGCTCGTCACGTGCGTAGCGGGCGACCGATGCGCCGCAGTCGTTGCACGGCATGTGCGGGGGCTCGTGGAGAAACATCGCCTGTCTGCCAGGAGTGCATCGGCGACTTCCTGCGGTTTTCCGACACCCAAAAGGGCGAAGGGCCGCCCGGAGGCGGCCCTTCGCGGAAGGTGGGGGCCCGCTTAAGCGGTGGCCATCTCGGGGACGACGCCGAGCTGCCGCATCATCCCGAGCGTGTCCCAGTTGTTCCACGACTCGACGATCTTGCCGTCTTTGATCCGGTCGATCGTCAGGCCGGTGACCGTCGACTCCTTGCCGGTCGGGGCGATCCCCATCAGCTCGCCCTTGTGCGTGCCTTTCGCGGTCCACCGGGTCGCGACGAGGTCGTGTTCCGCGAGCTGCTCCTCGATCGTGATCTTCAGGTCTGGGAACGCCGATCGATAGCCCTCGATCAGCTCTCTCGTCCCCTCGGGTCCCTTCGTGTCGCCGGTGGCCGGGTCGTGGTTCACGAACGTCGGCGCGACCAGCTCTTCGATCAGGTCGTACTTGCCCTGGTTGAACGCCTCCTCGACGAGGCGCCGCGAGACGGTCTTGTTCGCGTCGGACATCTGCCTGCTCCCTTCGGTCTGCTGGCCCCTGCGCCGTCGGCGGAGCCGCTCGGCGACGGCGATGGCGAGGAGCGCCACACCGGCGAGGGGCGCGAGCAGGCGCCGGGACCGACGTCCGGCTCGGCTCTCGTCGCCACGCCTCATGGAACCTCCTCGCTCGTCTGCGTGGCGACCCTACTCCTGCCGCATCCTCGCGGCAAGCGTGTCACAGCCCGCGGTGCCGGGCGATCAACGCTGCGAGCGCCGCCTCGCCGAGGCCCGAGAGCTCTGCGCCCGCTCCGGCGCCTCTCGACCACACACGTAATCCTGGGCCGAGGCAGCGAACGGCCGTCGCTTCACGGGCTAGGGCCGCGGCGGTCCGCGCGCTCCGCGTCCAGAAGGTCGAACGCGTCGGCGGCGGCATCGTCGAGCGTCATCGCCCGCCCTTCCGCGCGCGCCGCCTCGAACGCCTGCTCACCCAGGTGCGCCTCCAGCGTCCGCACGGTCTCGTCGTATGACTCGGCCTCGTCGCCGAACTTGGTCACGCCGAGCTCTTCGAACAGGGCGTCGGCCGCCCCGAGCAGCCGCGCGGCGCGGTCGGGGTCCTCCGCCTCCGCGAGCTCCGCGCAGGCCTCCAGGCAGAGCGCGATCAGCTCGGGGTAGTCGAGTTCCCGCGCGCTCTCGAGGCTCTGGCGGAAGAGGTCGGCGGCGTCCGCGAGGCGGCCGGTGCGAAGGTCGATCCGCGCCAGGTTGTGGAGCGAGATGGTGGCCGCCTCGCTGTTTCCCAGCTCGCGGTGGAGCGCGAGCGCCTCCTCGCCGAGGCTCCGTCCCAGCTCGAAATCACGCTGCATGTTGGCCACGGCTCCCATGTTTGCGACGACTGTCCCGAGTCGCCCCTTGTCGCCGAGCTCCTGGAACCTGCCACGCGCTGCCTCGTACTCCGCCATCGCATGCTCGTAGTCGCCTTCGGCGACGGCGATATTGGCGAGTGCCACCAGCCCCCTCGCCGTTCCGAGCTCATCGCCGAGCTCCCGGCACGAATCCAGGCTCTCTGCACAGAAGGCGCGCGCGTGGGCGTAGTCACCCTGGCGATAGGCGAGCTGACCGGCCGCGCTGAGTGCGGCCGCCCGCAGAACGTTCCGCGCCGATCCGCTTCGCGCGATCGCTGCTTCGAGCCGCTGCCTTCCCTCGTTGAAGAACCCGCGGACTGCCCAGAAGTACCAGAGAGCGGTCACCAGCCGCAGCTCGGTTTCGATCTCGCCTGCCGCACCCGACCACTCGAGAGCCGCGCGCAGGTTGTCGTGGTCGGCGTCGAGCCGCGCCCACCAGAGTGCCTGGTCTCCGCCGTAGGCGACCTTCGTGGACTCCTCGGCCAGCGACAAGAGGTGCTCGGCGTGGCGGCGCCTCAGCTCCTCCAGCTCGTCCGACTCCAGAAGCCGATCGGTCGCGTACTCCCTGATCGTCTCGAGCATCCAGAAGCGCGGCTCACCGGACACCTCCCCGCCCGGGCGGAGCAGGCTCTTGTCGACGAGCGACGTGAGGCCGTCGAGGACGTCGATCGCGAGCTCGCCGCCCGAGTCGCAGACTGCCTCAGCCGCTTCCAGTGCGCAGCCGCCGACGAACACGCCGAGACGGCGAAAGAGTGCCCGCTCCTCGTCCGAGAGGAGGTCGTAGCTCCAGTCGATCGCAGCTCGCAGCGTCTGCTGCCGGACGGGCAGGTCGCGCGCGCCGCCGGTCAGGAGTCTCAGGCGCGACTCCAGGCGAGCGAGGATCGCGTCGGGCGAGACCGCGCGGACGCGCGCGGCGGCGAGCTCGATCGCAAGCGGGAGGTTGTCGAGCCGACGGCAGATCTCCTCGACCGTCTCCCGCTGCCCGTCGAGCTCGAAGTCGGGACGGGCGGCGCGCGCGCGTGCGAGGAAGAGCGTGAGCGCGTCCTCTTCGGCGAGCGTCTCGAGCGGGTAGTGCTGCTCTGCGGCGAGCCGAAGCGGTGAGCGACTGGTCGCCAACAGCTTGAGCCTTGACGTGGCCGCCAGAACCTCGGCGAGCTTCGGAGCGACGTCGAGAAGCTGCTCGAGGTTGTCGAGCAAGAGGAGAAGCTCCTTGTCGCGGAGGTACTCGCTGAGCGTCTCTTCCAGGGTTTGCCCCGGCTGCTCGCGGAGTGCGAGCGCCTGGGCGACCGTGGCCAGGACGAGTGCCGGGTCGCGAATTGGCGCGAGGTCCACGACGAACACTCCTGCAGCGAACCCCTCGATCAGCTCGGCACCGACCTGCAAAGCAAGCCGCGTCTTGCCGGTCCCGCCGGGGCCCGTGAGGGTAACGAGACGGACGTCGGAGCGCGCGAGCAGCGCCTCGAGCTCGGAAACCTCGCGTTCCCTGCCGATCAGCGGCGTCGGCTGTGCGGGCAGGTTGGTGGGGTGCAGGCCGAGCGTCTTGAGGGCCGGGAACGCGTCGGAAAGACCCTCGATGCTGAGCTGGAAGAGTCGCTGCGGCAAGGTCAGGTCCTTGAGCGAGTGCTCGCCGAGGTCGCGCAGCGAGGTCGCCTCCGGGAGATCGTCCGCGGTCAGGTCGGCGGTCGTCTGCGACAGGACGATCTGGCCGCCGTGGCCCGCCGCCATCACTCGGGCCGCGCGGTGGACGTCGACCCCGACGTAGTTCGAGTCGGTGACCAGCGCCTCGCCGGTGTGGAGGCCCATCCGGACGCGGAACGGGAGGTCGTCCGGCCAGCGGTGCGAGGCGAGCGCGCGCTGGCCTTCCGCGGCGGCTGCGAGTCCGTCGCGAGCGCGGGCAAATGCGACGAAGAAGGAATCGCCCTCGGTCCCGACCTCGACACCGCCGTGGCGCCCGAATGCCGCGCGGAGTAGGCGCCGATGCTGCTCCAGAGCGCCGGCGTAGCGGTCGCCGAGCTCGTGCAGCAGCCGCGTCGAGCCCTCGATGTCGCTGAACAGGAAGGTGACGGTGCCGGTCGGGAGCTCGGCCATTGCCCTCTAGACACTAAGCCAGCCGGGTTCGCGACGAGAAGCTCGACATCGCGCTCCCGAACCCGCCCAAGATCACGAGCGGCAAGGTCGTGACGCACAGAAACGGCGTCGTGAATGTCGCGTAGCCGGCACGCCAAACTCACTCGCCGGGGAGGAGCCCGCGGACGGATTCGCGGACGAGCCCGCCGCGCGCATCGGTCAGCAGGTCGCGAAGCGGGGCACAATGCGCGGCATGCCGGCCGAGCTCGGAAACGTCGCGGCGGGGTTGTGGCTGTGGCGTGTCGCGCATCCCGACTGGAATCCGGGAGTCGACTGGGAGCGATTGGTGACGTCGACGTGCGTCGAATCGGGTGGAGAGGTCGCGCTGCTCGATCCGATCGCACCGCCCGACGACGCGGACGAGGTATGGGACCGGCTCGACGCCCGCCCGCCGACCCTCCTCGTCGTCCTCAAGCCAGACCACGTCCGGGACGTCGACCTCTTCGCGCGCCGCTACGGCGCCCGCGTGTTCGGCCCCAGCCTCTTCTGGCGCGACGACGTCCCGGAGACCGACATCGAGCCGATCGAACCTGGCAGCGAGCTCCCGGGCGGCCTCGTCGCTCTGTACGACGGCCGGGGCCGCAACGAGACACCGCTCTGGCTGCCCGAGCAGCGCGCCCTCGTCTTCGCCGACGCGCTGACCGCGCCGGCGGGTGAGCTGCGCGTCTGGTCGACGCCGTGGCACGAGGAGCGGGCGCTTCCCGCGCTGCGGGCGCTGCTCGAGCTCCCGTTCGAGCACGTGATCGTGTCGCACGGCGAGCCGGTACACGACCGAGCCGCCTACGAGCGAGCGCTCGAGCTGCCGCCCTGGGGCGGCTGACGCGATCTCGTTGCCGCTGCGGTCGATCAGCTTGATCCGGTAGCCCTCTAGTTCTTGCAACTGGTTCAGTCGCGCGCTTGAGCGCGGGTTCCCGAACTTCGATGACCGCAGTCGCGGCTGCAGCATTCGAGCTTTGCGGCAGCGCTTAGGAGGCTCGGGGCGGTCTGCGATTTCGAGGGCAAACGAGGGTTCAAGCAGTTGGGCATCAATCTCAACGTTCTCTTGCTGGGCGAGCCCATGTCGATGTACCACCGCGAGAACAGCCAGGAGGGGTTCCTCGTGCTCGCAGGTGAATGCCTCCTCATCGTCCAGGGCGAGGAGCGGTCACTCAGGGCATGGGACTTTCTCCATTGCCCCGGTGGGACGACGCACGTGATCGTCGGCGTAGGGGACGGCCCGGCGGTCGTGCTCGCAGTCGGCGCGCGCGGCGCCGGGAAGGGCTTGGTCTACCCGGTTGCCGCGGCGGCGCTCAAGTACGGAGCGGGCGTTGACCAGGAGGCGACGACGCCTGCGGAGGCATTTCGTGAAGTTCCCCAGGTCATCGCGCTCGTCGTACCGCGCGGGCTGGCTGCTGGAGTTCTACTAGATGTCTTCGCGGCGGGCGTCAGAATCCCGGCCCCAGTTGGTCGCCGGTTCCGCGTACGTCCTGATGTAAGCCTCTCCCTGCCGCCGATCACGTGCCTGATGCTCTCGTTCGACAGCGAGTGAGGCGCGATCCTCGTCACACAGTTCGCCGACATCTCGCCGTCGACGCCGTAGCCTCCACCAGAGTCGCACGAGCCTCATCCTCCGTTCGCGATCAGCCCGTCAAGATCATCCTAGAACACCACCAGGGCAAGCTCATGCCGGTCGGGGATACTCCTGAACACTGGCTCAGGCGATGCTTCAGTCCCCGGGGGCCGCTGGGCTTAGAACGTGGTGACGCCCTGTCGAGCGATCCTGAAGCCGTGATGCGACGAAACGACCTCGCATCGCATGCCGGCGGGCGTCGATGCGCAGCGGAATGGCCCCACGCGAATCGACTTCCCGTAGCCCAAGGTCGGCGCGCCCACGGGGCGGTTGCCGACCGGACACGCGCGGCGCGAACAGACGACCGTACGTCCGTTCCGCCGGAGGGTCGCGGTCTGCCTGGGCCGGAACGTTTGGCAGTAGGCGTACGTGCCTCTCGCATCCGCAGAGGCGATCTCACATTGGATGTTGCCGGTCGGCGAGTGGAACCACCGCACTGTCGCTGATGCTGCTCCAGCCGAAATCGCCGTCATCAGGCGGCGAGCGAAATGCCGACGAACGTGGCTCCATGCCGCGTCCAGCCTGGATCCCTTTGAGCCATTGCTCGAACATATCGGCTGGATCTGTTGCGAGACCGATCGGTCGTGACTGAGGCAGCCCGGGTGAACGATTCCTTAAATGGCGTCCCCGAGGCCGCCGGCGACGCAAGCGGCCGCTACAACCTTGAGGAGCAAACGAGCAGAGGAGGAGCGATGAGGTTGGTGATCGGGGTCGTGGCTGCTGTGGCTGCAATGGCCGTCGCGGCGGCGTCGCTCGCGTCGGGCAGCGGAAACAGTTCGGTGCCGGCGCCGGTGGTCAAGCAGAAGGATTCGCGGTTCGGGAACATCCTGGCGACGCGCGGGCACAAGGCTCTGTACTACTGGAACGTCGAGAAGCGAGATTTCAAGGTGCACTGCACCGGCGCCTGCGCTCGTGCCTGGCCGCCGCTGATCGTCAAGACACGGAGCGCCGTGCCGCGCCGGATCTCCGGGATCAAGGGCACGTTCGGCGTGATCCGGCGTCCTGACGGGAGGCTCCAGGTGACGCACAACCGCCTGCCGATCTACACGTACGCGCACGAGCGCCCGAATCAGGTGCTCTGCAACAACGTCGACGGCTGGTTCGTCGTGCGGGTCTAGCCACGCGCGGATTTCAGGATCTCGTAAGCGCGGCGAAATCCCTCCACAAGCTCGGCGCGCAACGCTGAGCGCTGACCAACGATCAACTTCGAGGAGGGAAACGTGAGACGAATCGTACTTCTGGCGTCGCTGACCGCGCTCGTCATCGCGGGCTCGGCGACGGCGAACGGTGCGGGCGGGGTGACCGGGCCCGCGTTCTACGTCGACGGTGAGCTCTACCGGACTGTCAACACGCCGACGGATCTGTCCGGCACCGGTGCGCCGGCCCACAGCTACGACACGATCTATGCGCTCGGTGGCCAGCGAAACGTCGCGACCGCCGCGCCGGGCGATCGGGGCTACAACGGCGGCCGCTGGATGGTCCACGCCGTCGCCTACAACACCAGTTGGGCGGCGACGGTCGCAGCCCACGACGCCAACGGGAGCGGCGACCTCGACAGCGCTGCGGAAGTCTCGGCGGCGCTTGCGGATCCCGGCGCCGGCGGGGCGACCGATACGGGGGTCGTCAAGCGGTTCGTCTGCCCGGTGATCAAGCTCTGAGCCGGTGGAGCGCGCCGCGATTTCAGGTTTTCATAACGTCGCGGCGCGCTTCCACCCACCACAATGTGCCCATGGCCACCGTCCTCGTCGTCGACGACGAGCCGATCGTCCGCGAGGTCGTCGTCAGATACCTGCGACGCGAGGGGTTCCGCACCCTCGAGGCAGGCGACGGCGACACGGCGCGCGACCTCGTCGAGAGCGAGCGTCCCGATCTCGTCGTCCTCGATCTGATGCTGCCCGGGACCGACGGTCTGGCGGTCTGCAGGTGGATCCGCGCGCGTTCGGCTCTCCCGGTGATCATGCTGACCGCGCGCGGGGAGGAGGCGGACCGGATCGTCGGGCTCGAGCTCGGTGCGGACGACTACGTGACCAAGCCGTTCTCCCCGCGGGAGCTGGCGGCGCGCGTGCGAACGGTGCTTCGTCGCTCGCAATCGCCCGTGTCGCACGATTCGCGCCTCCTCTTCGGCGATCTCGAGATCGATGCCGGGACGAGGGAGGTGCGCAAGGCCGGGGCGCCGGTGAAACTGACCGCGAAGGAGTTCGACCTCCTCTGGTTCCTGGCGAACCACCCGCGCCATGTCTTCTCCCGTCATCAGCTCATGGACCGTGTCTGGGGGTACGCGGCCGCTCTGGACACCGGAACGGTCACCGTTCACATCCGGCGACTGCGCGAGAAGATCGAGGACGCCCCCTCGCACCCGGTGCGGCTCGAGACGATCTGGGGTGTCGGCTACAGGTTCACGCCGTGATCGGTCTCGCCGCGGTCGTCGCGCTCGCAACGTTCGCGGTCGGAGTCGTCGCGGCTCTCACGCTCCGACTGCTTCCGACCGTTCGCCTGCAGCTCGCCGGCCTTGCCTTGCTCGCCGTGAGCCTCCCGCTCGGCGCGGTGTTTCTGTCCGGCTGGGTGATGTTCCACATGGGCGACGACGTGAAGATCCTCGCGGTGGCGACGCTGGCCGCCTCCGTCGCCGTGGGAGCCGCGCTGGTTCTCGCTCGCTCGATCACCGTGCGCGTCGACCGGCTTCGCGCCGCGTCCGCCGCCCTGGCGTCGGGCGATCTGACCGCCCGCGCGCCCGAGAACGGACCGGCGGAGATCGCCGAGCTTGCACGCGGCTTCAACACGATGGCCGGAGAGCTCGGCCGCCTCTTCGACAGCCGGCGTGAGCTCGTCGCCTGGGCGAGCCACGACCTCCGAACGCCGATCTCATCGCTCCAGGCGATGCTGGAAGCAATCGAGGACGGACTCGTCGAGCCCGAGCGGTACATTCCGGCGATCCAGCAACAGGTTCGGATCCTTGCGCGCCTCGTCGACGACCTCTTCGAGCTCGCACGGATCGACGCAGGAGCTCTCACGCTCGAGCTACGCGAGGCGGAGGTCGCCGCCCTGGTCGACGAATGCGTCCGGGGACTCGAGGCGGAGGCCGCCTCTCGTCGCGTTCACCTCGAGTCGCGCGCTGCCGATCTTGCGCGAGCACGCTGCGAGCCCGAAAAGGTGCAACGGATCCTCTTCAACCTCGTCACGAACGCGCTCCGGCACACGCCGTCGGACGGAGCGGTCGCCGTCCTCGTCGAGCCTCGGGAGGACGAGATCCAGGTGACGGTCGAGGACACGGGGGAGGGGCTCGACGCAGAGACGGAGCGCCGGATGTTCGAGCGATTCTGGCGCGGTGACCGCGCTCGCGCGGGCAACGGGGCCGGGCTGGGGCTCGCGATCGCCCGC
>JBOHAW010000209.1:0-8372 GCA_050697975.1 Gaiellaceae bacterium | reverse complement strand
CGAGGGCGGCGCGGCCGCGGCCGGGCCCGCCGCGATCGCGCGCGCGAGACTGGCGCTCTGACTCTCGAGCGCATCGGCCTGCGCTTCCCACTGCTCGCGTTCCACCTGCACCGACGCCAGCGCCCGTTGCCGGGCCGAGCGCAGCCGCGCCAATGAGTCCCGCTGCGCGACCAGGCTCGACAAGGCAGCGCGCCGCGCGTCGGTAGTGCGAGCGAGCCGCGCCGTCTCCGCCTCCTTGGTCTTCCGCAGCAGCGCCGTACGCGCCCGCTCCTTCTTCACACGCGCACGTGTGTCGGTGATCTGACCGACGATCTTGTCGTCGTACTCGAGGATCCGGGAGCGCATCTCAAGGTTGTCGACGACCTCCTCGATGCTCTCGGCACCGAGGATGACCGCCAGCGCATCCGATTCGCCGGACGTGTAGATCTCGACCAGGCGCCTGTTCAGATTCCGCTCCGCTATCACGAACTGCCGCCGCGCGCGTGCAAGCTCGCGTGTCTTTCGCACCAGCTCGTCTTCCAGTTCACGGAGGCGGGACTGCGAGCGGGCGAGCTGCCCTTCGAGTGCCGCCACCTCACCGCGCAGACCGCCGAGCTCACGCTCGACTGCATCGATGCCCTCGCTTTGGGCGGCGATGTCGCCGGCGAGCGCCGCCTCCTCGGCTCGCGCCGCCTCGGCACGATTCTGCGCCTCGGAGCGGCGGTGCTCGACGTCGTGGCGGGTCGTGGGCTGCGCGCTGGCAACGCCGCCGACGGTCGCGGCGGCTACGGCAACGGCGACAACCGAAAGCCCCGCGGCGCGCGCGAGCTGCGTCCGGATCGGTTTTGCCCTACGGCGAAGCGATTCCAGCAACGGGTACTCCTCCTCGACGGAAACAGGATCGGTTGAAGCGCCTTCCGGCGCCGCCGATCACAGCCGTAGAGGAGATGCGCCCGGTGGCAGGTGCAGGCGAGTAGGTGCCGCAGCCATCGGGCCGCGCGGCGGCCCGCGCAGCATCGGCACGATCCGCCCCGCGCTCGCACCAACGCGCGAGACCGCGAGCCTCACCGTCAGGAACACCAAGACCGCGAAGCAAGTGAGGAGCGTGCCCTCCTCGAGCCCGTGCTCGAGCGTGTGGAACACGAGCAGGACGAGCAGCAACGCGAGGAACAGCACGACCAAGATGCCGAGCCACCGACGCCTCGACGCACGCTCTATCGCGTGGCGCAGTCGCAGCACGGTCATAACCCTAGCGCCCACTGCGGTCGGCCGGGTGCAGATAGGGGGATTCCCGTGGCGCTCGGACGGCTGGCGCCGTTCGACGGCTGTGGCCGGCGCCGGACATCGGGGGATACCCACGAGGGGTATGATGGGTCCGACCTTCACACGGAGATGAACATGAATGAGACGAAGACGTACAGCGTTCCAGGAATGCACTGCGGCCACTGCAAGGCGGCAGTGACAGAGGAGCTCTCAGGCGTCGGCGGGGTCGAGCGTGTCGCCGTCGACCTCGACTCGAAGCTGGTAACGGTGGTCGGGTCCGGCCTTGAGAATGGCGCGCTGCGCGCCGCCATCGGCGAGGCGGGCTATGAGGCGGAGGAGGTAGCCGTCTGATGGCGACGGCGACTCCGCAGCGCGTTACCCTGGAGCTGGAGGGAATGACCTGCGCCTCCTGCGCGGCGCGGATCGAGCGCAAGCTGAACAAGCTCGACGGGGTCGAGGCGACGGTCAACTACGGGACCGAGCAGGCGGCGGTCAGCTTCGATGCGAGTCGCCTCTCGCTCGAGGACCTCGTTCGTGCAGTCGAGTCGGCCGGGTACGGCGCGGCGCTGCCCCGCGCCGTGGGCGATGCGACGCAGACGGTCTGGGCTGAGCGGGCGACGCGCCTGCTACAGGCGAGGCTGCTCGTCGCGGCCGTGCTGACGACGCAGCTGGTGCTGTTGTCGATGGTCGGGCCGCTGCAGTTTGAGGGCTGGGAGTGGCTGGCGCTCGGGCTGGCGACACCGGTTGTCCTGTGGGCCGGTTGGCCGTTCCACCGCGCCGCTGTCCTGAACGCACGGCATGGCGCGGCCACAATGGACACGCTGATCTCGATCGGCACGCTGGCTGCGTGGGCGTGGTCGGCGGTCGTTCTCGTCGCCGGCCTCGACGAGCACAGCTACTTCGAGGTCGGCGCGGTGATCACGACGCTGATCCTCCTGGGCCGTTACTTCGAGGCCCGCGCCCGCCGCCGGTCGGGCGAGGCGATCCGGGCTCTGCTCGAGCTGGGCGCCAAGGAGGCGCGCGTGCTGCGGGACGGCGAGGAGCTGCTCGTTCCGATTTCGGAGCTCCGCGTCGGCGACGTGTTCGTCGTCCGGCCGGGCGAGAAGGTCGCGACGGACGGCCTCGTAGTCGAAGGTGCATCGGCCGTGGATCAGTCGATGTTGACCGGTGAGTCGCTTCCGGTCGAAGTGTCCCCGGGATCGGAGGTTGCCGGTGCGACCATCAACAGCCACGGCCGCCTGATCGTGCGCGCGACTCGAGTCGGCGCCGACACGGCGCTGGCGCAGATCGCGCGCCTGGTCGCGGAGGCGCAGGCAGGCAAGGCGCCGATCCAGCGCCTCGTCGACCGCGTCTCGGCCGTTTTCGTGCCCGTCGTGATTGCGATCGCGCTGGCAACGCTCGCCGGGTGGCTGCTCGTAACCGGGGACGTCGGCGCCGCCTTCACCGCGGCGGTAGCCGTCCTGATCATCGCTTGCCCCTGCGCTCTCGGGCTTGCCACCCCGACCGCGCTCATGGTCGGGACGGGGCGCGGCGCGCAGCTTGGGATCGTGATCAAGGGCCCTGAGGTGCTCGAGCAGACGCGGCGGATCTCGACGGTCGTCCTCGACAAGACCGGCACAGTCACCGAGGGCCGGATGGAGCTCGCCGACGTCGTCGCGCTGAACGGCGCGAGCCGCGCCGAAGCACTTCGGTACGCCGGCGCCGTCGAGGCAGGGAGCGAGCACCCGATCGCCGCCGCCGTCGTTGCCGCCGCGCGTGCCGAAGGCCCTCTCGCCGAGGTAACCGAGTTCAGGAACGAGGCCGGCGTCGGCGTACGGGGTCTGGTCGACGGCCGTTTGGTCGAAGTGGGGCGCGGCGCGGCCGGCGTCGAGGTCCGTCTCGACGGCGCGGCTGTGGCGCGCCTCGACGTCCGCGACACGGTCAAGGCCACGAGCGCCGAGGCAGTCCGACAGCTGCGGGAGCTGGGACTGACGCCCATCCTGCTCACAGGCGACCGTCGCGAGACGGCCGAGCAGATCGCCGCCGAGGTCGGCATCGAGCAGGTGCTCGCCGAGGTCTACCCCGACGACAAGGTGCGCGAGGTCAAGCGCCTGCAAGAGCAGGGCGAGGTCGTCGCCATGGTCGGAGACGGGGTCAACGACGCGCCCGCCTTGGCGCAGGCTGATCTCGGGATCGCGATCGGCACTGGCACCGATGTCGCCATCGAAGCTTCGGACCTGACGATCGTCTCCGGCGACCTTCGCGCCGCCGCCGACGCGATCCGTCTCGCGCGGCGGACGCTCAACACGATCAAGGCGAACCTGTTCTGGGCCTTCGCCTACAACGTCGCCGCGATCCCGCTCGCGGTGGTCGGCCTGCTCAACCCGATCGTCGCCGCCGCTGCGATGGCCTTCTCCAGCGTCTTCGTCGTCACGAACTCACTGCGGTTGCGCCGCTTCCACAGTGTGCGGGAGGTGAGCTGACTTGGAGCACGGATACGACAAGGACGCGCTGAAAAAGCGCCTCCACCGCATCGAGGGACAGGTGCGCGGAATCGAGCGCATGGTCGACGAAGACCGTTACTGCATCGAGATCCTGACCCAGATCGGCGCAGTGCGGACGGCACTCGAGAGCGTCGGCTTCGAGATCCTCGAAGACCACGTCAACCACTGCGTTCATGACGCGCTCGCCTCCGGCGATGCGCAGACGGCGCAGACGAAGAGCGGCGAGCTGCTGGCAGCGGTGCAGCGGTTCGCGAAGACGACATAGATGAGCGTGCACGCACACCCCACGAACGGCAAGACCGCGACGGCCGTCCTCCACGTCGGCGGGCTGCACTACGCCACCGAGAAGGCTGTCGTGGAGCGGACGCTCACCGGGCGGCCGGGCGTCGTCGCGGTCGAGGCCAACCCCGTCTCCCAGACGGCGAACGTCGTCTACGACCCGGTGACGACCTCAGTCGACGACCTCAGGCGGTGGGTCGAGGAGTGCGGCTTCCACTGCGCCGGCCGCTCCGTCCCGGGGCACGTCTGCGATCCGATGGAGCACGAGGCGCGCGACGCGGCGGCGCACGACCACGCGGCCGTTGAGCGCGCCGACGGCGCCCATGGTCACGGCTTCGGCGGTCATGCCGGCATGTCGATGGCCGAGATGGTGCGCGACATGCGCAACCGCTTCCTCGTCGCGGTTGCGTTCGCCATACCGATTGCCATTTGGTCGCCGATGGGCGAGAGCCTCTTCGGCGACGTGCCGCCGACCCCGTTCGGCATCGGCGCCGACGTCTGGCAGTTCCTGCTCTCGCTCCCGGTCGTCGTCTACTCGTCGGCAATCTTCTTCAAGGGCGCCTACTACGCGCTGAAGGCCAAGACGCTCGACATGATGGTCCTGGTCGCCGTTGCGGTGGGAACGGCGTTCGTCTACTCGGTCGCCGTCACCTTCTTCATCGAAGGCGAGGTGTTCTACGAGGCCGCCGCCTTCCTCGCCGCCTTCGTCCTTCTGGGCCACTGGTTCGAGATGCGCGCCCGCGGCGGCGCCAACGACGCGATCCGTGCTCTGCTCGACCTGGCGCCGCCGAAGGCGGTCGTCATCCGCGACGGCGTCGAGATCGAGGTGCCGACGGCGGAGGTGCAGGTCGGCGACCTGCTGCTGATCCGGCCCGGATCGAAGATTCCGGTGGATGCCGAAGTGGTCGAAGGCGAGAGCGCCGTCGACGAGTCGATGGTCACCGGCGAATCCCTGCCCGTCGACAAGCGTCCCCGGGACAAGTTGATCGGCGCGACGATCAACAAACAGGGGACGCTGCGCGCACTGGCGACGGCAGTCGGATCGGACACGGCGCTGGCGCAGATCGTCAAACTCGTTCAAGAGGCGCAGAACTCGAAGGCGCCGGCGCAGAAACTGGCCGATCGCGCTGCGTTCTGGCTCGTCTTGGTCGCGTTGATCGGCGGCGTCGGCACCTTTCTCGTGTGGTTCGGCCTCGTCGATCGGCCGGTCCTCGACTCCCTGCTGTTTGCGATCACGGTCGTTGTCATCACCTGCCCGGACGCGCTCGGCCTCGCTACGCCGACGGCGATCATGGTCGGTACGGGACTAGGCGCGAGGCGAGGCATCCTGTTCAAGAACGCGATCGCGCTCGAGCAGGCCGCTTCGCTCGACACCGTCGTCCTCGACAAGACGGGGACGCTCACGCGCGGCGAGCCCGAGGTGGTGGAGATAGCGACCGCCGACGGCTTCAGCGAGGAGGACGTGCTGCGCCTCGTTGCCGCCGTCGAGCGCGAGAGCGAGCACCCGCTGGCAGAAGCGATCGTCAAGGCCGCCGAGGAGCGCGGCGTCGAGCGGGTGCGCGCGGAGTCGTTCGAGTCAATCGCCGGGCACGGCGCGCTGGCGACCGTCGATGGGCGGCGGCTGGCGATCGGCAACCGCCGCCTGCTCGACCGCGAAGGCGTCGCCCTCGACGGGCTCGGCGGACGCGCCGCCGCGATGGCCGGCGCCGGCCGCACGGCCGTCCACGTCGCCGTCGACAGCCGCGCCGCCGCAGTGATCGCGCTCGCGGACGCGCCGCGCGAGACGGCGCGCGAGGCAATCGAAACGCTGAAGGAGCTCGGGATCCGGCCGGTCATGCTCACGGGCGACAACCGCGAGACTGCCGAGCGCGTGGCCGCCGAGGTGGGGGTCGACGAGGTGATCACCGAGGTCCTGCCCGGCGACAAGGCGGCCAAGGTCGCCGAGCTGCAGGCCGAAGGCCGCAAGGTGGCCATGGTCGGCGACGGCGTCAACGACGCGCCGGCGCTCGCCCAGGCCGAGCTCGGGATCGCGATCGGCGCCGGCACCGACGTCGCGATCGAGACCGCCGACGTCGTCCTGATGCGCTCGGATCCCCTCGACGTCGCCACCGCGATCTCGATCGGCCGTGGCACCGTCCGGAAGATGCGCCAGAACCTCGGCTGGGCGATCGGCTACAACTCGCTCGCTCTGCCGATCGCGGCCGGCGTCTTCGAGCCCTGGGGACTAACGCTGCGCCCGGAAATCGCCGCGATCTCGATGTCTGGCTCGAGCGTGCTAGTCGCGGTCAACGCGCTGGCGCTGAAGCGACTCAAGCTGCCGCGGTCCGTTGGCGGGCCCTCGTGAGCACGCGAGTCGACATCGTTACTTCTAGCCGATCAACGCAAGCGCCTTGATCTCTGGAAGGTGCCAGAGACGTGAGGCACGGCGGCGGCGGACGAGCCTACGTTCGAAAGTCCGCTTAGCGACGGCCAGCTGACGGCGGGGGAACGACAGTCGCGCGTCGTCGCGCGCAAGCTGACGCTGGAGGGCGGCCAAGCGCGGGCGATAGCGTCACGCGCGCCTCGACCCCTGATGCCGTCGCTCGTCGAGCCAGTCCGCGCGCGCGAGGCCCTGTGCAGAAGGTGTCGGATCAGGCGCGGGGGCGCAACCCAGCCAGAATGACAGTGACGAGCCGGCGGGCCGCGGCCCTGGACGGCAGGCTGCTGGCTGCGGTGAGGGCGTGGAGGCAGTAGCTCGCGAGCTCGCCAGGCGCGACATCATCCCGGAGGTCGCCGGTCTCCGCGCCCTCGACCAGCAGGTCTCGGATGAAGTCGCTGAGCTGCCGCTGGGCTCGGGCGAAGTGCTCACCTCGATGCAGAAGTGTCGCGAGTTCGGTGCCGTGGTGCTCGTGGTGAATGAGCGCGTAGGCTTCGAGCACAGGAGCCTGCGCGTTTTTCTGTGTATCGGTGGGTGGTTAGGTGTTGTCGGGGATGCGGTCTCCGAAGTGGATGCGTAGGACGGCCATCGCGTTCGTCCAGTTGTAACAGGTCTTCCACGAGCTCTTGGCGCGCTGGATCGCGAGCCAGATCAGTCGCAGGGCGGCGTCGTCGTTGGGGAAGTGTCCTCGTGTCTTGATCGTCTTCCGGATCTGCATGTGCAGGCTCTCGACGGTGTTTGTGGTGTAGACGATGCGGCGGATCTCCTCGGGGAAGGCGAGGAAGGGAATGACCCGCTCCCAGGCGCGGTCCCAGACCTGCAGCGCCGCGGTGCGGGTCTTGCTGTCCGCCCAGCTGGCGGTCAGCTCGTCGAGCACCTGCCGGGCGGCGTCGGCGTCGGCGGCGGTGTAGATCCTCCTGAGCTCGCCGGCGCAGCGCTTGCGTTCCCTCCAGGAGAGGTAGCGCAGGCTCTGGCGGACGAGGTGGACGATGCAGGTCTGGTCGACGCTCAAGGGGAAGACGGCGTCGATCGCTTCCGGGAAGCCGCTGAGGCCGTCGGTGCAGACGAAGAGCACGTCCTTGACGCCGCGGTTTCTGAGCTCGGTCAGCACGCTCGTCCAGAAGCGGGCGCCCTCGGTCTTCTCGATCCAGAGTCCGAGACAGTCGCGTTCGCCGTCGAGGGTGACGCCGATCGCGACGTAGACGGCCTTCTTGCGCACGACCTGCTGGTCACGGATCGACACCTGGAGCGCGTCCAGGTAGACGACGACGTACAGCTCCTCCAGCGGCCGGCCCTGCCAGGCCCTGACGTCGTCTTGGATCGAGCCGGTCACCTCGCTGATCAGCCCGTCCGAGACGTCGACGCCGTACAGCTCGCGCAGATGCCGCTGGATGTCGCGGGTCGTCATGCCGCCGGCGTAGAGGGCGAGGATCTGCTCGTCGAAGCCGTCGAAGGAGCGGCCGTGCTTGGGCACGATCCGCGGCTCGAAGGAAGCGTCGCGGTCACGTGGCAGCTCGACCCGGAGCGGCCCGTCGACCGTGCGCAACGTCTTCGAGCTCGTCCCGTTGCGCCGATCCGGCTGCGCCTCCGGCGGCTCCGTCCCCGGCGGGTAGCCGAGATGCTGCTCCAGCTCGGCGCCCGCCGCCCGCTCGATCAGACGGCGACGCAGCCGGTTGATCAACCCGTCCGGGCCGGTCAACTGCTCCGGCCCCTGGTACTCCCCGAGCAGCTGATCGATCAGCTCGTCCGGGATCTCCATGTCGGCCATCATGGCCTCCTTCCGGGCCGCCCGACGGAACCGCTCCGACCACGGCTACGCCGCGATCGTCACGACCCCGCCGGACGAACCAGTCGGATACACAGAAATCCGCGCACTACCGCCGTTCGAGGCCGCCCGCCATCTCGCCCGCGCCCACGAGCAGGTGCGCGGCGACCTGATGCGCTGCCGCCAC
>JBOHAW010000208.1:0-6432 GCA_050697975.1 Gaiellaceae bacterium | reverse complement strand
ATCCGGTCGCGCACGGCGTCGGCGCGCGGGCACACGAGCCGCCGTACGCGCACCAGGCGGGCGGCGGCACGATCCGCACCGGGATGGTGCTCGCGATCGAGCCCGGCGTCTACTGGGAGGGCGGCGGCGGCCTCCGCCTCGAGGACAATTTCTTGATCGGCGCGGACGGGAGCGAGAAGCTGTCGTCCTTCCCGGACGACTTCCGATGAGCGACGACCAGATCTGGACCGGCAGCCTGAACGACGGCTTACGCCTCGGCGGCAGCGTCGGCCTGTACGACACGACCCTGCGCGACGGCGAGCAGACGGTCGGCGTCGTGCTCGACCCCGAGCAGAAGCTCGAGATCGCGCGGGCTCTCGACGGGCTCGGGATCGACCGGATCGAAGCTGGCTTCCCGCGCGTCTCCGAGGACGACTGGGAGGCGGTGCGCCTGATCGCCGCCGCCGGCCTCCGGGCCGAGGTCTGGGGGTTCTCGCGCGCGGTCGCGGCCGACGTCGAGGCGCTCGTCGAGCTCGGCGTCCCGGCGTCGGTGGTCGAGTCGCCGATCTCCGACGTCAAGCTCGAGGCGATCGGCGTCGCGCGCGAGACGATGCTCGAGCGAATCGCGAGCGCCGTCTCGTTCGCCGCCGGCCACGGGATCACGGTGTGCTTCTTCGGAGTCGACTCGACGCGGGCCGACCCGGCCTTCTACGAGCGGGCCTACCGGACGGCCGTCGGGGCCGGCGCACGCGAGGTCGCCGTCGTCGACACGCTCGGAATCGCCGCGCCGGAGGCGGTGGCTGAGCTCGTCGGCCGCACCCGCGAGTGGGTCGGCCCGGACGTCCCCGTGCACTTCCACGGCCACGACGACTTCGGCCTGGCCACCGCGTCCGCCGTCGCCGCCGTCCGCGCCGGCGCGCGCTGGATTCACGGCACCATCAACGGCATGGGCGAGCGGGCGGGCAACGCCGATCTCGGCGAGGTGGCGCTGGCCCTGCGCGCGCTCTACGGCGTCGAGACCGGCCTGCGCCTGGACCGGCTGCGGGAGGTGTCTCAGCGCGTGCGCGAGCTCTCGGGGTACGCGCTCCAGCCCTGGAAGCCGGTCGTCGGCGAGACGCTCTTCCGGCGTGAGAGCGGCGCGGTCGCCAGCCAGTTCCACGACCCGCCCTCGATCGAGCCGTACGCCGCCGCGCTCGTCGGCGCCGAGCGCGGGATCGTGCTCGGGAAGAAGAGCGGCCTCGACTCGATCCGGATCAAGGCGGAGGAGCTCGGGCTCGACCTGGCCGAGGACGCGCAGCGACGGCTGCTCGCCGCCGTGAAGGCGCGCGGGACGGAGAAGCGCGGGCTCGTGTCGGACGAGGAGTTCCGCGCCCTGGCGGGCCGCGGGTGATGCGCGTCTACCGCATCCCCTTCTCGACCAACGTCGAGCGTGTCGCCCTCGCGCTCGGCCACAAGGGCCTCGCCGTCGACTGGGTCGACGTCGACCCGGCCGACCGCAGTCCCGTCCGCCGGGTGAGCGGTCAGGACCTCGTGCCGGTGCTGGAGGACGGTGACGAGGTCGTCGTCGACTCGATGGCGATCGTGCGCCTGCTGGACGAGCGCTTTCCCGACCTGCCCCTCTACCCGGAGGATCCCGCTCGGCGAGCCTGGGTGCTGATCTTCGTCGACTGGTTCAACCGCGTCTGGAAGCGGCCGCCGAACGAGATCGAGGCCGAGCTCGGCCGGCCCGAGCCGAACCGCGCGCGCATCGACGAGCTGAGCCTGGAGATGCGGGAGTCGCTCGACCTGTTCGAGGGCCTGCTCACCGGCCGGGACTACCTGGTCGGCCACTTCTCGGCCGCGGACTGCGCCGCCTTTCCGTTTCTCAAGTACGCGCTCCTGCACGACCCCGACGACTCGGAGCTCTTCCACGACATCCTCGTCCGGCACCTGGCCTTCGAGGAGGAGCGCTATCCGAAGCTCGCGGCGTGGATCCGCCGCGTCGACGAGCACCCACGCGCCTGAAAAAGGAGGACGCGATGCCACGTGAGGACATCAACCCGCCGGAGCTCCATCCCGCTCCCGGTTTCAGTCACGTCAGCGTGGCGGCCGGCACCCGCATCGTCTACGTCGCCGGGCAGGTCGCGCTCGACCAGGCGTTCGGCCTCGTCGGCGGGGACGACCTCGGCGAGCAGACGAAGGCGGCGATGCGGAACCTCGAGGCCGCGCTGGCGGCGGCCGGCGCCGGTTGGGACGACGTCCTGCGGCGCACGATCTACACGCTGCGGCCGGCCGAGTACGAGACGATCACGGCGGCGATCGACGAGGTCACGGGCGGTGCTGCGCACCCGGCGCAGACGATCGTCGGCGTGACCGGCCTCGCCGTCCCCGGCCTGCTGATCGAGATCGAGTGCACGGCGGCGCTCACGGAATGAAGATCCGCGCCGCCGTGCTCGAGGAGTTCGGCGCGCCCCTCGCGGTGCGGACAGCGCGGACGCATGAGTCGAGCGTGGCCGCCGACGTGCTGGCCGCGCTTCGCTCGCGCAGGTTCACGCCTGAGACGGCGGTTCTCGATCTCGGTTACGACGTTGGCCCGGTCTACGACGCCTGCGAGCGGAACGGCTGCCTGCCGATCATCCCGCTCCGCAAGACCCCCTCCGTGAAGCGTGGCGCACACCGCCCGCCGACCTGCGAGCACGGTATATGGACGTTCGCCGGGGCCGACTTCAAGCGCGGCGCGAGCAAGTGGCGCTGCCCATCGGGCGAGTGCAAGCCCGCCTCAGTCTGGATCAAGTCCGACCGGCTCCACCCGCTCGTCCCCCGCAAGACGAACTGGGGGACGACCTCTACCGTGGACGCGGGGCCGTGGAGCGCGAGTTCGGCCGCTTGAAGCACGAGTATGGGCTGGCTCGGCCCGCGGCGTAGCCTGCTCGGCACAGGAGCTGGCCCTGCAAGTCGAATCCTGTTCGCCTAGACTCCTACGTCTCGCGCGCCATGGGCGGGCTCGGGAGACTGCGGGCTCTCAGCCGGGGTTCTGGCCGCAGGGCCAGTTAAGACACCCTAGCTCATCTGGAGCGCGGGCGGGGTTAAGGCTTCTTCCCGATCCTCAACCACTTGCGGATCGTTGCGATGAGGCTGGCCATGGGATGAGTCTACGCCGTTTCGCCAATCATTTCGCTAATCCCTCCTGGTAGTAGCCGGAGTCCGCGCTGAACAGCTCGGGCTCGCCCATGCGCCTGGCGACGAGGTTCGCGGTCAGGATCAGGTGGGCGCGCAGGGCCGCCTCGGCCGCGTCCGGATCGTGCGCGACGCACGCGTCGAGGATGCGCTGGTGCTCGCGCCGGCGCCGCTCGAGCGACCCGCGCGCAGCGAGGGAGGCGATCCGGTAGCGCTCGCTGTTCTCCCAGAGCGGGCGGATCAGGCGCGGCAGCCACTGCGAGCCGGAGGCTTGGTAGAGGCCGAGGTGGAACCGGGCGTGCAGCTCGCGGCCGCGACGGAGATCGCCGTCCCGGTAGGCCTGCACGTGTTCGGCGAGCCGCCGTGCGGCGACGCTGCCGTCCTCGGCCGAGAAGCGCTCGGCGGCGTGCCGGACGGCCAGCGTCTCGAGCGCGAGCCGCGCCTCGTAGGTGTCCCGCAGGTCGTCGATCGAGAGCTCGCTCACGCGTGCCCCTCGGTGCGGCACGTGCTCGGCGAGCCCGAGCCGCTCGAGTTCCCGGACTGCCTCCCGCACCGGCATCGGGCTCATCTCGAGGGAGCGCGCCAGCGGCTCGAGCCGCAGCGGTGCGCCGGGCGCCAGCTCGCCGCTCAGGATCGCCTCCTGCAGCACCGCCGCGGCGCGCTCGGCGAGCGTCCGCGGGTGCCCCGACACGGATCCTGCGATGGCCATTCCCGGAGTTTGACACTTGATCAAATTTCGATCAAAGTCGTCGGGGAGTTGATTGAGCGGGTCTGCGTCATCGGCGCAGGCGCCATCGGCAGCCTGTACGCAGGCCACCTGGCCGGGGTCTGCGAGGTCTCGGTGCTCACCCGCCGGGCCGAGCACGCCCGGGCTCTCAACGAGCGCGGCCTGCGTGTCTCGGGGCGCCACGAGCTCCGGGCCGAGGTCCTCGCCACGGCAAGCCCGTCCGAGCTGCCGGAGTTCGACGTCGGCATCGTCGCGACCAAGGCGACCGGCGTCGAGGCCGCGGCGACGGCGGTGGCCGGCCTCGTCCCCGAGGCGAGGATGATGACGGTGCAGAACGGACTCGGTGCGGAGGAGATCGTTCGCCGTCACGGCGACTGGCCGCTCGTCTCGGCTGTCACCTTCATGAGCGGGACGCGGCATGCGGACACCCACGTCGAGTACATCCTCGACACCGAGACGTGGCTCGGCCCGTACGAGCGGACGCCGTTCGAGTCCGTGTCCGAGATCGCCGACCTGCTCGTGGAGTCGGGGCTGAAGGCACAGGCGCTCCCCGACCTGCGGCCGGCACAGTGGTCGAAGCTCATCTTCAACGCCACGGTCAACGCGGTCGCCGCGCTCACGGGGCTGCCGCACGACTCTCACTTCGCCGCCACCGAGGACGGCTCGGATCTGGGGCACCTCGTCCGGGACCTCGTCGAGGAGGGGAAGCGCGTGGCGGCGGCGGCCGGGGTCGAGCTGCACGAGGATCCGTGGGAGATGAACGTGCTGGCCACGAAGCGGGGAAGCGCCCACTACCCGTCGATGCTCGAGGACGTCGACGCGCGTCGCGCGACCGAGGTCGACCTCATCACCGGAGCGCTCGTGCGCGAGGCCGAGCGGCTTGGGGTTCCGGTGCCGCTGCACACCGCCCTGTACCGGCTGATCAAGGCCAAGGAGGCGTCCTGGGGGGCCTGAATCGTCAAACCGAGAGGAGAGAACAATGAGAGGAGCGAGAAGGTGGGCTGCGATCAGCGCCCTCCTGGTGGCGGTCGCCGTCGTGGGCGTCGGCGGCTCCACCGCCGCGACGACGAAGCCGATCATCATCGGCTACGTCTTCGACGCGAAGGGACAGATGTCGCCGTTCGACACTCCCGCGCTCGCCGCCGCACAGCTCCGCGTGAAGGCGATCAACGCCAAGGGCGGGGTCAACAGGAGGCCGCTGCGGATCCTCACCTGCGACACCCAGAACAACAACCCGGCCAAGGCGAAGTCGTGCGCGGCCAGCATGCTCGACCGCGGCGCGAACATGCTCTTCGTCACCTGTGACGTCGAGTTCTCGGCGCCGGTGGTCCAGGAGGCGATCAACCGCGGCCTGCTCGCGGTCGCGCCGTGCATCGGCACCGACCAGATGGGCCCGAAGCGCTTCGGCGCCAAGGGACGGCTCGCGTTCAGCTTCGGCAACGTCGCGCAGGACGAGGGGTCGGCGATGGCCGAATACGCGTGGCGGCGCGGCTGGCGGCGGGCGGCGATCGCCAAGGACAACCTGCTCATCTACTTCCGGAACGTCGTCGACGCGTTCGAGAAGCGGTTCGTCCAGCTCGGAGGCAGCGTCATCGCCCGCGAGAGCTACACGGCCAACGACAAGACGATCGGGAACGTGATCAGCCGCCTGAACGGCGCGCGCGTGGACGTGATCGTGATCTCGGAGGCCTTCGGCGAGCTGCCCGCGCTCGTCGCGGGGCTCCGCTCGCTCGGCAACACCACGCCCATCCTCAACTCGTGGGCCGGCGACGGCACGTACTGGGTCCCGGCGAGCCCAAAGGTGACGAACTACTACTTCGTCACCTTCGCCTCGGCCTTCGGCGACGATCCGAATCCCGCCGTCCGCAGCCTCCTCGCGCAGATGAAGAAGATCGGGAAGGGGCCGGCGACGGGCGGGTTCGTCACCGGCGCCGCCGCGGTCGACGGCGTGGTGGCGGCGATCAAGAAGGCGGGCGGCTCCACGAAGGGCGCCGCTCTCGCCGCGCAGCTCGAGAAGTTCAAGCAGGTGCCGGCGCTGGGAGGGAACGTCAGCTTCTCGCGCACGCTGCACACCGTCTTCGGGCGCCAGTACCGCGTGATGCGCATCGAGGACAACCAGGCGCGGTATGTCGGCACGGTCAAGGCGAAGGTCGTCCCGAAGCTCTGACGGCCGAGGTCGCATCAGCGGACAGCCGGTGGCCCGGGGAGACCCTCCGGGCCGCCGGCGTCTCGCGCTCCTTCGAAGGCATCGACGCGCTCGCGGACGTCGACCTTGAGCTGCACCGGCACGAGGTCGTGGGGCTGATCGGCCCGAACGGCGCCGGCAAGTCGACGCTCGTGAACGTGATGACGGGCTTCGACTTCCCCAGCTCGGGCACCGTCGAGCTGGGCGGGCGGGACGTCACCCGCTGGAGCGCGCCCCGGCGCGGGCGGGCCGGGCTCGCGCGGACGTTCCAGCACAGCCGCGCCTTCCGCTCGCTGTCGGCGCGCGAGAACGTCGAGGTGGCCGCGCTCGGCGTCGGCGCGCGCGCGCGCGAGGCTCGCCGGCGCGCGGACGAGCTGCTCGACCT
>JBOHAW010000207.1:0-3623 GCA_050697975.1 Gaiellaceae bacterium | reverse complement strand
CTCCACCTCGGGCAGCGCCGCCGCGGCGTCGGCGAGCTCCTGGGCGAGCTCGCGTGGCGGCCGCCGGCGCGCGGACGCGAGCTGGAGCGCGGCGTTCGTCGCGTAGTCGCCGTGCGCGGAGTCGCTCGGGCGCTCGAGGTCGACGGGCGCGCCGGCGGCCTCCGCGAGCCGGGCGGCGAGCCGCTCGACCGCGCTCTCCATCAGGGGGCGACGGCCTCCCGCGGCGCGAACAGCTCCTCCAGGAGGCGGATCTCGTCCGAGGTGCCGACGCCGATCATCACGTCGCCCTCCTCGAACACGACGTCCGGCGAGGGCGTCGTGTCGAAGGTGCCGTCGCTCTTCCGGAGCGCGACGATGATGGCGCCGGTGTGCTCGCGCACCCGTAGCTCGCGGAGGGTCTTGCCGGACTGCCCGGAGGCCGTCGTGACCTCGATCTCCTCGAACAGGAAGTCGGGCCCGCCGGTCGCCGCGACCACGTCGAGGAAGGCGGCCACCTGGGGCTTGAGCACGAGCTTCGCCATCTCCCGTCCGGCGGACGCGTACGGCTGGATGACGCGGTCGGCGCCCGCGAGGCGCAGCTTCCTGGCGGCGTCCTCGTCGGAGGCGCGGGCGACGATCAGCAGGTCGGGCCGGGCGGCGCGGGCCGAGAGCGCGATGTAGAGGTTGTCCGTGTTGGAGTCCGACGAGGCGACGAGTCCGCGGGCGTGCGCGAGTCCCGCCGCGGTCAGGTGCTCGTCCTCGGTCGCCCGTCCCTGGATGAACAGGTCGCCGTGCTCCTCCGCCGCCTCGAGCGCCTCGGCGCTGAAGTCGACGACCACGTAGTCGACCGCCGCGGTGCGGAACTCGACCGCCACCCGCCGGCCCACGCGGCCGTAGCCGCAGATGATGAAGTGGTCGCGCAGCTGCTGAATCGCTCGTCGCCTCCGTTTCTCTGTCCAGGCGCCGCTCAGCACGCCCCGGGTGATCGCCTCGACGATGATCGAGGCGACGTAGCCATAGATTGCCACTCCGGCCAGCACGAGCACGACGGTCAGCACCTCGGCGGCCGTCCCTTCCGGCCGCGAGTCGAGACCAGTGAGCGAGCTGGTGACGACCGCCCGGTAGAGCGCGTCCTCCCAGCCCACGTCGAGGAGCTGGCGAAAGCCGAACGTGCCGATCGCGAGGACTCCAATCACCGCCGCCAGAGCCGAGAACAGGCGTCGGGCTCGGAACTCCGTCACCGCTGTATCGTAGAGCCATGGACGAGGAGCCCAGCGAGCGCCAGCTCAACATCCACCTCGATCCGGAACACCTCGCGGGCGTCTACGCCAACTTCGCCAACGTGAGCTTCTCGGACTACGAGTTCACGATCACCTTCGCGCGCATCGAGCACGAGGTCGAGAGCGTGGACGTGCCGGGCGCGGTGGTCGCCCGCGTGAACATGTCGAGCCGCTTCATGCGCGAGCTCCTGGACGCCGCCGAGGACACGTACTCGAAGTGGTCGAGTCGCGAGGGGATCAGGAACCTCCCCGAGACCCCCCCTCCCTCGTAGCCCACGCGTCCGCCATCGCCATGCGCTCGAGCAGCGAGGGGTGCGTGCTGCGAAGAACGTAGGACCAGGCCGGCGGCTCGGGCTGGGCCAGGCTCGTGGCCGAGAAGCGGCGCAGGAGGCTGCGGGCCGAGGCGGGATCGCGGGTGGCCCCGAGCGCGACCCAGTCGGCCTCGGCCTCGTAGCGGCGGGAGACGACGTTCGCGAACGGCAGCAGCGCAAGCTGGAGCGAGACGACGGCGAGCGCGGCGAGCGGGACGGCGGCCGGCTCGGCGAGCCCGCCTCGCAGCTCCGCCGTTCGCGCGACGGCGAAGGCGCACGGGAGCGTCAGGAGGCAGAACCAGGCGAGACCCTTCCAGAGGTGCCGGCGGGCGACGTGGGCGAGCTCGTGCGCGGCCACGAAGCGAATCTCGGCGCGGGGGAAACGCCCGTCCAGGAGCGTGTCCCAGAGGACGACTCGCCGCGTCGGGCCGATGCCGGCGACCTCGGCGTTCGCCGTCGTCGTGCGCGTGTGCGCGTCCTTCACCTCGACGTCGATCGAGCCGGCGCCCTCGATGCGGGCGAGCGCGCGGATCTCGGCCGTGAGCCGAGGGTCGTCGAGCGGGTCGAGCCGCGGCGCCAGCACGAGCGGCTGGACGAGGACGACCGCGGCGCCGAGCACGGCCAGGAGCGGCGCGCCGGCAATCCACCAGCGGCCTCCCAGGCGGCGCGCGAGCAGCATCGCGACCAGGAGCGCCACGGCGGCGGCCAGCGCTCCCGCAAGCAGCTCGAGCCACGGCGCCGTCAGCCAGTCCGCGTACCCCTGGCGCGAGATGCCGTGGCGCCGCCGCCACCAGTGTCCCGCCAGCCCGAAGGGCAGGCGCGCGAGCCAGAGCGTGACGAGCGCGAGGGCGAGGAGGGCGACGCCCCGGACGAGGGCCCCGCCCCGCAGCCGGGCCGCGAGGCGCGGAGCCGCGAGCGCGAGCAGCGCCAGGGCTGAAAGCTGCGCGAGCGCGGAGATCGCCCAGAGCCAGCGCAGCACGCGGGCGTAGCCGGCAGTCTCGCGCAGCTCGGCGGCGGAGAACTCCGCGCGGACGTCGAGCCGCGGCACGCGCAGGTCGGCCGGCACCTCCGTTCGCCACAGCAGCGAGGCAGCAAGGAGGAAAAGCCCGAGAGCCGCGGTTAAGGTTGCGAACCGCCCCAGGAGCCCCATGCGCGTAGCGGTCATCTCGGACATCCACGGTAACCTGCACGCCCTGGAGGCCGTGCTCGCGGCGATCGACGGCGAGGCGCCCGACGCCGTCTGGTGCCTCGGCGACCTCGTCGGCTACGGGCCCCGTCCGAACGAGTGCTGCACGCTCGTCGCCGCCCGGGCGTCGCTCTGCCTGATCGGCAACCACGACCTCGGCGTCCTGGGCAGGATCGACCTCGACGAGTTCAGCCCGGACGCGTCCGCGGTGGCCCGCTGGACGCAGACGCAGCTCACCGACTCCGCGCGTACGTATCTCGAGGGACTCGAGCCCACCGCGGCGGAGCAGGGAGCGGAGCTCTTTCACGGCAGCCCGCGCGACCCCGTCTGGGAGTACGTGCTCAGCGCCGAGGCCGCCTACGAGGCGATGCGCCTGACCTCGGCGCCGCTCGTGCTCGTCGGGCACAGCCACATCGCGCTCGCGCTCACGCTCGCGAACGACGAGCTCGGCGGCGGACTCGCGCCCGAGGGCACGCAGCTCGACCTCACCGAGGGGCGCTGGCTGCTCAATCCGGGCTCGGTCGGCCAGCCGCGGGACGGCGATCCGCGAGCCGCGTACCTCTGGCTCGATCTCGACCGCAGGTTTGCCGCGTTCCGCCGCGTCCCATATCCCGTTCAGACGACGCAGGCCGAGATGCGCGAGCAAGGACTCCCGGAGTCGCTCGCCGGCCGGCTGGCGGAAGGACACTAGGCGAAGGCCGGCAAGATGATGACGACGTACCTCGACCGCGGCTCCGACGGCCTCGACGGCTTCGAGTTCCTGACCATGGCAGAGGCGGGCGAGGTCGGGCACTGGGGCGTCATGGAGCAACTGAACAAGCAGGCGAGGCACGCCGGTATCCGGAGTCTCACCCGCGTCCAGATCCC
>JBOHAW010000206.1:0-8858 GCA_050697975.1 Gaiellaceae bacterium | reverse complement strand
CGCCTACGCCTACCTGCTCTTCTCGACCGATACCGCCGACCCGGTGCGGGGCGCGCTGCTCCAGCGGATTCGGGAGCTGGAGGCGGCGCTCGAGACGGAGCTCCTCTTCTTCCGGCTCGAATGGGTGGTCGTCTCGGACGATGCGGCCGAAGCGTTGATCGGGGATCCCGCCCTCGGGACGTATCGCCACTTCCTCGGCTCGCTGCGCCGCTACCGTCCACACCTGCTCTCCGAGGCGGAGGAGCGAATCCTCACGGAGAAGTCCGTGACCGGGTCGACGGCCTGGACGAGGCTCTACGGAGAGCTGCTGACCGGGTTGCGCGTCTCACTCGACGGCGAGGAGGTGCCGATCGAGCACGCGCTCGCCCGCCTGCAGGCCGCCGACCGGGAGGTGCGCCGGGACGCCGCCGACGCGATCACGGCGGGGCTCGCGCCCGGACTCCGCACGCGCGGTTTCATCTTCAACGCGCTCTTGCTCGACAAGGCGACCGAGGACCGCCTGCGCAACTACTCGCACTGGCTCGCGGCCCGCAACCTCTCGAACGAGACGCCGGACGACACGGTGGAAGCTCTCGTCGGCGCGGTCGTCGACCGGTACGACATCCCGCAGCGCTACTACCGCCTCAAGGCCAAGCTGCTCGGTATCGACCGCCTGGCCGACTTCGACCGGATGGCGCCCGTCTCGGCGTCGGCGACGCAGACCTCCTGGGAGGACGCCACCGGTCTCATCGTCGACGCCTATGCCTCCTTCTCCCCGGAGGCCGGCCGCATCGTGTCGGACTTCTTCGAGCGGCGCTGGGTCGACGCCCCGGTGCGCCCGGACAAGGCGATCGGCGCCTACTGCATGACGCGCGTTCCCGGCGTCCACCCGTACGTGCTCATGAACTACACCGGCGATCGGCGCTCGGTGTTGACACTCGCGCACGAGCTCGGCCACGGCCTGCACGGCGTGCTCGCCGACGACCTCGGCGTCTTCAACTCCAACACCCCTCTGACGATGGCCGAGACCGCGTCGGTGTTCGGGGAGGCGCTCACGTTCCGCCGCCTGCTCGAGGCGGAGGACGACACCGCGCGGCGCCTCGATCTCCTGATCGGACGGCTCGACGACGCCGTCGCGACGGTCTTTCGCCAGATCGCGCTGAACCGCTTCGAGGATGCCGTGCACACGACCCGCCGTTCCGAGGGCGAGCTCTCGGTCGACCGCTTTACCGAGCTCTGGGCGGACACGCAGGCGGCGATGCTCGGCGATTCGGTGGAGATCACCGAGGGGTACACGACCTGGTGGAGCTACGTGCCGCACTTCGTCGTCTCGCCCGGCTACGTCTACGCCTACGCGTACGGCTACCTCTTCTCGCTCGCGATCTTCCGCCGCTACGAGGTCGAGGGGGACTCGATCGTCGGGCCCTACCTCGACCTGCTCCGCGCCGGCGGCTCGGACTCGCCCGAGCGCCTGGCGGAGATCGTCGGCCTCGACCTGACCGACCGCGGTCTCTGGGCGCAGGGGCTCGAGGCGATGGACGAGCTGCTCGCCGAGGCCGAGGAGATTGCCGGGCGCTAAGCACATCGTCGCGCTCGGCGGCCGCGGCGAGCCGGCGGGGCCGCTCAACCGCTTCCTCCTCGGACTCTCGGGCCGGGAGCGGCCGCGCGCTTGCTTCGTTCCGACCGCCACGGGCGACAGCCCGGACGCGATCGTCCTCTTCTACGAGGACTTTCCGGCTTCGCTCTGCGAGCCGTCGCACCTGACGCTGTTCGGCGTGCCGCGGGCCGGGATTCGCGAGCACCTGCTCGCCCAGGACGTGATCGTGGTCGCCGGCGGGAACACGGGGAACATGCTCGCCGTGTGGCGCGTCCATGCGGTCGACGCCGTGCTGCGCGAGGCCTGGGAGGCCGGGGTGGTGCTCACGGGCTGGAGCGCCGGCGGGATCTGCTGGTTCGAGGGCGCCGTCACCGATTCGTTCGGCCCCGACCTGGCGCCGCTCGACGACGGCCTCGGCTTCCTGACCGGCAGCTTCTGCCCGCACTACGACACCGAAGCCGAGCGCCGGTCGACGTACCACCGGCTCGTGTCGGAAGGGCTTCCGGGCGGGCTCGCGGCCGACGACGCCGTCGGCCTTCACTTCGCAGGCACGGAGCTCGCCGAGGCCGTGACGGAGCGGTCGGGGGCGCAGGCCTACCGCGTCGAAGCCGGCGACGACGGCACGGCGCGGGAGACGCCGCTGCCGGTACGCGTTCTGACCTAGCGTTTCGCCGTTCTCCGCCGCGGGCAGACTCGGCGCATGGGAATCGGAGTCGCACTCATCCTCATCGCGGTCGGCGCGATCCTTGCCTTCGCCGTGAACGCCGAGGTCAGCGGCCTCGAAGTCACGACGATCGGCTGGATCCTGCTCATCGTCGGCATCGCCGGCGCTCTCCTCTCGATGATCTTCTGGTCGAGCTGGGGCGGCCCCGGGGGCCGGCGGACTGTCGTCCGCGACGAGGGACCGCCAGCGCCGTAGGGCGCCACTAGAGGGTTCGGGGTCAGTCGCCGGTGTGCGGCACGCCGGCGACTTTCCCCGACGTCTGCCCGAGGCCGTGAGCGGGGGGCCTGACCCCCGTGTTAAGGGGTCTGACCCCGGGACGTGGCCGCAAAGCCCGACGTCGAGAGACTTCGGCCGCGACGGCGACTCGTTCGGTCTTTTGAGTCCGGCCACGCGAAGCCTTAGGGTCCTGCGCCGTGGCGCTCCTCTCCGTCGAGAACGTCACCCGCCGCTTCGGCGGGATCGTCGCGCTCGACGACGTCTCGTTCGACGTCGATACCGGAGAGGTCGTCGGACTGATCGGGCCGAACGGGGCCGGCAAGACGACGGCCTTCAACGTCATCACCCGGCTCTACACCCCGGACCAGGGGCGCGTCGTCTTCGACGGGCACGATCTCCTCAAAATCCCGGCCTACCGCGTCGTCCGCCTCGGCATCGCCCGCACGTTCCAGAACCTCGCGCTCTTTCCGTCCATGTCCGTCCACGACAACGTGCTCGTTGGCGCCCATGCCCGCGGCGACCGCCGCCGCGTTCGCGAGCTCCTCGACTACCTCGAGCTCGGCCCCGTCGCGCACCGGCCGGCCGCCGGACTCCCGTTCGGGACGCAGAAGCGGATCGAGACCGCCCGGGCGCTGATGTCCGAGCCGCGGCTCCTGCTGCTCGACGAGCCCGCCGGCGGCCTCAACCACGAGGAGGTCGCCGACCTCGCAGCGGCGATCCGCCGCATGCGCGAGGACTTCGAGCTGACGCTGCTCCTCGTCGAGCACCACATGAGCCTGGTCATGGGCATCTCCGACCGCGTGCACGTGCTCAGCTTCGGCCGCATGATCGCGTCGGGGACGCCGGCGGAGGTGCGGCGGGACCCGGCGGTGATCGAGGCCTACCTCGGGAGCGAGGACGGCGCCGATGCTGCTTGAGCTGCGCGACGTGGAGGCGCGCTACGGGGCGGTCAAGGCGCTCCACGGGGTCACGCTCGCGGTCGGCGAGGGCGAGGTCGTGGCCGTGCTCGGCGCGAACGGCGCCGGCAAGACGACGACCCTGCGCGCGGTCTCGGGCACCGTCAAGCGCGGCGGTCAGATCGTGTTCGGCGGCAAGCGCATCGGCCGCACACCCGAGGCGGTGGCGCGCGGCGGCATCGCGCACGTTCCGGAGGGTCGCGGCACCTTCGCGGAGCTCACGGTGCGCGAGAACCTCCGGCTCGGCGCGTACACGACGAAGAACGGGGACTTCTCGCGGGTGCACGGCTACTTCCCCTGGCTCGAGGAGCGTGCCGGCCAGGCCGCTGGGACGCTCTCGGGCGGAGAGCAGCAGATGCTCGCCCTCGCGCGCGCCCTGATGCTCCGGCCGCGCCTCCTCCTCCTCGACGAGCCCTCGCTCGGCCTGGCGCCGCTCGTCGTGCGCGAGCTCTTCCGGATCGTCCGCGCCCTGAACGAGGAAGAGGGCCTGGCCGTGCTCGTCGTCGAGCAGAACGCGCTGATCGCGCTCGGCGCGGCTCGTCGCGCCTACGTGCTCGAGGCCGGTCGCGTCGCGCTCGAGGGCGAGAGCGGGGAGCTGCAGCGGAACGAATCCGTCCGCAAGTCCTACCTGGGCTACTGAGTACGTGGCCGACTTCCTCCAGCAGGTCGTCAGCGGGCTCGCGTCGGGCGGGATCTACGCGAGCCTCGCGCTCGCGCTCGTGCTCATCTACCGCGCCACGCAGGTCGTGAACTTCGCTCAGGGGGAGATGGCGATGTTCACGACGTTCATCGCCTGGTCGCTGATGAACCACATGCCCTACTGGCCCGCCTTCGTGCTCACGCTCGTGCTCGCATTCGCCGGCGGCGCGGCGCTGGAGCTCGCGCTCATCCGGCCGGTGCAGAACGCGCCGGTGCTGACGATCGTGATCGTCACGATCGGGTTGCTCATCGGCCTGAACGGCCTCGCGCGCCGGCTCTGGGGAAACGAGCCGCGCACGCTCGAGAGCCCGTTCTCGACCGATCCGGTCCGGATCGGCGGCGTCGCCTTCTCGATCCAGGACCTCGGCATCATCGGCGTCTCGCTCGCGATCGTCGCGCTGCTCTTCCTCTTCTTCCAGTACACGAAGACCGGGCTCGCGCTGCGGGCGGCGGCGCTCAACCCCGCCGCGAGCCGCCTCGTCGGCGTGCGCGTCAGCCTCATGCTCGCCTTCGGCTGGGGGCTCGCGGCGATGCTCGGAGCCGTCGCCGGGATGATGGCCGCGCCGCCGCTCGGCAGCTTCGACCAGAACCTGATGCAGCCGATCCTCCTCTACGCCTTCGCCGCGGCGGTGCTGGGCGGCATCGACAGCCCGCTCGGCGCCGTCGTGGGCGGCCTCGCGCTCGGGGTGATCGTCAACCTCGCGGGCGCGTACATCGACTTCGTCGGGGCCGACCTGAAGCTGCCGGTCGCGCTCCTGATCATCCTCGTCGTGCTGCTCCTGCGCCCCTCGGGCCTGTTCGGGAAGGAAGCGGTGCGGCGGGTATGAGCGGGCGGGCGGCCCTGTGGGGGATCCGGCTCGCCCTCTTCGCGGCCGCCGTGGCCGTGATCGCGCTGCTGCCGCGCGTCCTGACCGACTTCCGCGCCTCCCAGTTCGCCCTGGTCGCCGTCTACTTCGTCGCGCTGCTCGGCCTGAACGTCCTCACCGGCTACAGCGGGCAGATCTCGCTCGGGCACGGCGCGTTCATGGCGATCGGCGGCTACACGACGGCGATCCTGATGTCCGAGCAGGGCCTGGAGGTCGCCGGCCACACCTTCTCCTCCGACATGCGCGACCTCTACACGATCCCGATCGCGGGGGTCGTCGCCGGCTTGGCCGGCGTCGCGTTCGGCATTCCGGCGCTGCGCCTGTCGGGCCTCTACCTCGCACTTGCCACCTTCGCGGTCGCGGTCGCCCTCCCGTCGGTGCTGAAGAAGGCCGAGACGCTCACGGGGGGCAGCACGGGGATCAACCTCTTCGGGCTGCCGCGGCTGACCGGCCTCGGCATCGAGACGACCGTGCTCGGGCGCACGTTGACCTTCAACGACTGGCTCTACTACCTGTGCTGGACGGTCGCGGTCGTGCTCTTCGCCGCGGCGTGGCTGCTCCTGCAGGGACGCACGGGCCGCGCGCTGCGCGCGATCCGCGACAGCGAGCTCGCCGCCGCCTCGTCGGGCGTCAACCTCGCCACCTACAAGACGCTCGCCTTCGGGGTCAGCGCCTTCTACGCGGGCGTCGCCGGCTCGCTGTTCGCGATCGCGATCACCTTCGTGAACCCCGACACCTACCCGATCACGCTCTCGATCTTCCTGCTCGTCGGCCTGGTGGTCGGAGGGCTCGGCTCGCTCGCGACGCTCGTCGCGGGGGCGGCTCTGATCGTGTTCCTGCCGGACATCGCCGAGAGCATCTCGAGCTCGGCCGGGGCGCCGTCGATCGTCTACGGCGTCGTGCTCATCGTCGCCATGCTCGTCCTCCCCACGGGGGTCGGCGGGCTCGTTCGGAAACTGTTTGGGCCCCTAACAACCCGGTTGTACACTCGGTCCTAGTCACAAAGCGCCGCGAGGACCGGCGCGTCCTTCCAAAGGAGCGTGGGAGTGAAGAGCAGAAGGTTCATCCTGGCCTGCACGGCTGCGACGGCACTCGCTGTCCTGGCCGCCGGAGGCGCCCAGGCGCGCACCGACGCCGGCGCAGCGCCGGCGGCCGATCCCGGCGTCACTTCCACATCGGTCACGATCGGCGGCACGGTACCCCTGACGGGCGTCGCCGCCGCCTACGCCTCGGTCGGCAAGGGGGCGGAGGCCTACTTCAAGTACGTCAACGCCCGCGGCGGCGTGAACGGGCGCAAGGTCGACTACCGGTATCTCGACGACGCCTACAACCCCGCCAACACCGTCCAGCAGACACGCAAGCTCGTGCAGGAGGACAAGGTCTTCGCGATCTACAACACGCTCGGCACCGAGCACAACCTGGCCATCCGGCCGTTCCTCCACGCGGCGAAGGTCCCGCAGCTCTTCCCGGCCTCGGGCGCGACCATCTTCGGGACCGACTACCGCCGCTATCCGATGACCACGGGCGGCTTCCAGCCCAGCTACATCGCGGAGGGCCGCATCTACGGCAAGTCGATCGGCCAGATCAAGAAGAACGCGAAGGTGGCGGTGCTCTACCAGAACGACGACTACGGCAAGGACTCGATCAAGGGCCTCGAGCAGGGACTCCGCTTCGCGGGCAAGGGCGGCAGGATCGTGGCCAAGCAGGGCTACGAGATCAGCGACGCCGACGTCGCCTCGCAGATCGGCAAGCTCCGCAGCTCGAAGGCCGACGTGCTCGTGATCGTCGCGACGCCGAAGCCGACCATCCAGTCCTACATCGCGGTGAACAAGCTGGGATGGAAGCCGCGCATCATCGTGAACGCGGTCGCGAGCGCGACGAACACGATGAAGATCGCGCAGCTCTCGAGCAACGCGCGCACCGAGGGGTCGATCTCGATCGTGTTCATCAAGGACCCGACTGACCCCCAGTGGACGAAGGACGCGGGCGGCAAGCTCTACCGCTCGATCTTCAAGACGCACGGCTCGGGCGACATCAACGACATCTACAACGTCTACGCGATGGCGTCGGCGTTCACGTTCGTCGAGGCGCTGAAGAAGGCGGGGAAGAACCTCACGCGGGCCTCCCTGATGCGGGCGGTCACCTCGCTGAACATCAAGAACAACCCGTTCCTGCTTCCCGGGGTCAGCGTCACGACGACGGCGAGCGACCGCTTTCCGATCAAGCAGGCGAGGCTGCAGCGCTGGACGAAGGGTCGCTGGGTCGTTTACGGCCCGCTGCTGAACGCCCGAGCGGGGTGAGGCGCGAGCCGAGGGCGTAAGCTCTCGCGATGGAGGTAGGCGAGCTCCTCGAGACGCCGCTCGAGGAGCTGTGCGCCCGGGCGCGCGCGCTGCGGCGCGGCTCGCTCGTCACCTATTCGCCGAAGGTCTTCGTCCCGCTGACAACGCTCTGCCGGGACGTCTGCGGGTACTGCACGTTCGCCCGCCCGCCCCGGCGCGGCGAGCGGGCGTTCATGACGCTCGAGGACGTGCTCGCGGTCGCCCGCGCGGGCGCCGCGGCCGGCTGCCACGAGGCGCTCTTCACGCTCGGCGACAAGCCCGAGCTGCGCTACCGCGTCGCCCGCGACGAGCTGGCGACGCTCGGCTGCGCGACGACGCTCGAATACCTCGCCCGCGCGGCGAGGCTCGTCCTCGACGAGACCGGTCTCCTGCCGCACCTGAACCCCGGCGTGATGAGCGCGGCCGACCTGGTCGAGCTGCGGCGGGTCAGCGCCTCGATCGGGATCATGCTGGAGACGGCGTCGAGCCGGCTGTCCGAGCGGGGCGGGCCGCACTGGGCCTCGCCCGACAAGCTGCCCGACCGCCGCCTGGCCACGATCGCGGCCGCCGGTGAGCTCGCGATCCCGTTCACGACCGGCATCCTGATCGGCATCGGCGAGACGCGGGCCGAGCGGCTCGAGGCGCTACTCGCGATCCGCGAGCTCGGCGAGCGGCACGGCCACGTTCAGGAGGTGATCGTCCAGAACTTCCGCGCCAAGCCGGCGACGCGCATGGCGGCCCATCCCGAGCCGTCGCTCGACGAGCATCTCTGGACGATCGCCGCCGCCCGCGTCCTGCTCGGCCCCGACTGGCACGTCCAGGCGCCGCCGAACCTCGCGTACGCCGACTTCCCGCGCCTGCTCGACGCGGGCATCGACGACTGGGGCGGCGACTCGCCGGTCACGATCGACCACGTCAACCCCGAGGCGCCGTGGCCGGACGTCGCACGCCTGGAGGAGGCGACGCGGAGCCGGGGGCTCGAGCTTGCTCCCCGACTGCCGGTGTACCCCGAGTACGTGGGCGACCTCGAGCGCTGGTGCGATCTCGCGGTGGCGCCGGCCGTGCGCCGCCGGGCCGACGCGGTCGGGCTGGCCCGCGAGGACGCCTGGGCGCCGGGCGAGCTCACACCGCCGCCGCGAGAGTACTTAGTTAGCCTAACTAACTACACCGCCTCGAACCCCGATGTCCGCGCCGCCCTCGCGAACGACGAGCTCGGCGAGGACGACCTCGTCACGCTCTTCCGCGCGCGCGGCGACGACCGCCGGGCTGTGATCGCCGCAGCGGACGCGCTTCGCCGCGAGGTCAACGGCGACACGGTCACCTACGTCGTCAACCGCAACATCAACTACACCAACGGGTGCTACTTCCGGTGCGGTTTCTGCGCCTTCTCGAAGGGCAAGCTGGCGGCGAACCTGCGCGGCCCGGCCTACCTCGTACCGCTCGGGGAGATCGTCCGCCGCTGCCGCGAGGCCTGGGAGCGGGGTGCGACCGAGGTCTGCCTCC
>JBOHAW010000205.1:0-6725 GCA_050697975.1 Gaiellaceae bacterium | reverse complement strand
CCTCCGGACCGAGGGGCTCGCGGTCGCCCCCGCAGCCGCCCAGCGCAAGCGCGGCGAGCAGCGTGACGGCCGGCCGGCGCATCTCAGGCCGAGAGCGTGCGGAGACGGAAGCCGCCGTGGTGCTCGTAGGAGGAGACGATCACCTCGAGCGCCTCGCGGCACTCGCGCGGGTCCCGCCCGACCTCGCCGGCCTCGGCCAGCGGCCGGCGGAGGAGGCCGTCGATCGCCGCGAGGGCACCCGCGGAGAGTGCGAGCGAGCCCGCCGCGCAGGCGCGGCAGACCGCCCCTCCGGCCTGCGGGAGGTAACCGACCAGCGGCGGCTCGGCCCCGCACTCGACGCAGCTTCCGAGATGGGGCTGGTAGCCGGAGAGCCAGAGCAGCTTGAGCTGGAACGCGAGCACCAGCGGATCGAGCCCGGGCCGCGAGGATGCGCGCACTGGCAGCGCGTCGGCCAGGTCGAGAAAGCGCACCAGGGCCGTGAACGCGCGCTCGTTCGCCTCCTGCTCGGTGAAGAGGCGCAGCATCGCCTCGAGGCCGACGAGGCCGACTCCGAGCCGGTACGGATCCTCACGAGCGGCCCGGTGCGACCGCACGAGGTCGGCGCCGGTGACGGTGTGCAGCTCGCCGCTCCCCGGGTGGAGGAGCAGCTGGACGTGCGAGAGCGGCTCGAGCCGGGCGCCGAAGCGCGACTTCGTGCGCCGGATCCCCTTCGCAACCGCGCCGACGCGGCCCCGGTCGAGCGTGTACAGGTGCAGGACGCGGTCAGCCTCGCCGAGGCGGAACGAGCGCAGCACGACGGCCTCCGTCCGATAGCTCCGGGCCATGCCACCAGTCTAGAGCCGGCACCCGCAGGAACGATTTCCGCCTTTTCGGCGTTCCAAATGCTAATGGCACGAATTCAGATGTATACGACGCGCTGGTGCGGCTACTGCGTCCGTGCCAAGGCCCTGCTCGAAGGCCGCGGACTCGCGTACGAGGAGATCTTCCTCGACGACGACCCCGCCTTCCGCGCGAAGCTCCACGAGCTCACCGGCGGGTGGACCGTGCCGCAGATCCTGATCGACGGGGAGCCGATCGGCGGCTACACGGAGCTCTGGCGGCTCGACCGTAGCGGCACCCTCGACGAGCGACTCGCCGCCTAAAGAGCTCAGTTCGGAACGAGGGACGGGGCCGTACGGCCCCGTCCCGGTCGAGCTCGCGATCGGACCGCCGCTAGTCGCGGTCGCTCTTGCGCTTCTTTCCCTTCTTGCCCTTCTTCTTGTCGTCGTCGCCGTCGCGATCGGCCTTCTGCTTCTTCTTGTTCTCGTCGTCGTTCCCCTTGGTGCAGAGGCCGGGCCGGTTCTGCGTCGCGCCCCGATTCTGCCGCCAGGTGTTGGCCGTGCCGGCGGTCGCCGAGCCGGTCGAGTTGTCGTGGCAGTCGTGCTCTGCGTTGGCCCGCATGCGGTTCTGCTCGATGCGGTTGCCGGCGGAAGCCGCGTCGGCCCGCAGTCCGTCGCGGCGGTTCGACTCGCTCGTGTTCCCCCGCACCTGGTTGTCGTCGGCGTCCTCGAGGCTGATGCCGTCGCCCTCGGTGCCCGTGCCGTTGCCGGAGACGCGGTTCGAGCTGACGACGTTGCGCGCCGCGCCCTCGCGCAGGCGGATACCCGCGTCGCCGCAGCTCACCACGCGGTTCCCCTCGATCCGGTTGCCCGTGTTCGGAGCCGTCGTGGCGTAGTTGGCCGGGTCGGTCCGGAGGTTGATGCCCGTGAACGCGCAGTCGCGCACCGTGTTCGACTTGACCCGGACCCCGGTCACGTTGCCGCCGAAGAAGATGCCGCTCCCCTTCGACTTGGTGCTCAGGTTGTGGCTGATCTGCGAGTCCGAGACCTTGGCCAGGATGATCGGCGCGTCGTCGAGCAGCGAGTTGTGATCGAGCTCGAGATCCGACTGCGAGCCCAGCGGCCCGACGAAGATGATCGCTGCGTTGGCATGCCCGGTGAACGTGTTGTGCTCGACGTCGGCCTTGCGGACGCCCTGGTCCGAGTAGACGCCGTTGCCGGCGGCCGAGCCGGGCCTGTTGTTGTCGCGGAAGCAGTTGTGCGACACCTTCGAGGTGCGGGCGCCGTTCGAGTTCAGGTAGACGCCGAGGGTGTTCTCCTGGATGAGGTTCCGCACCACCTGCGTGCCCGAGACGGTGCTCGGAATCGAGATCCCCGCGTCGTTCGTCGTGTTCTGCACCGTGAAGCCGCGGATCACGACGTTGCTGGCGCCGACCCGGAACGCGGGGGCGCCGGCGCTCCCGTTCACGATCGCATCGCGGGTCGGGTTCTCGCCCTCGCTGCGATCGAGGCAGCGCTTCGTGCTCGGCCCACGCGTCGAGCCGTCCAGGCGCACCGTCTTGTCGACGGTCGTCGCCGTGTACGTACCTGCGCAGACCTTGATCTTGTCTCCGGGCTTCGCCGCCGCGACGGCAGCCTGGATCGTGGTGTAAGCGGCGTTCTTGCACTGCACCTTGTCGTCGTCGACGACGAGTGTGCTCGAGTCGGCAAGCGCCGGATTCACGCCGACGGCCAGGGCTCCGGTGGCGACCCCCAATGCCAGCCATAGCTTTCGCTTTCGCATTGTCCCCTCCCAGTTCTCGCCCGCTGTCAACCTCTCTTCTAGCCGGTCTTCACCGGCGGGGAACCAGGCTTTGCAGAATCATTACGGTCACCCAGGTGTCGATTTGACCACCTGGCAGCGTGGGCAGTACGACGTCCCGCGCCCTGCCGCGCGGATCTTCTCGATCGGAGTGCCGCAGCGCTCGCAGGGCTCGCCGGCGCGTCCGTAGACCTTGAACTCGTGCTGCATCGAGCCCGCCGCACCGTTTGGAGCGGCGTAGTTCGTCAGCGTCGCCCCCTGCCGGGCGATGCCGATGTGGAGCGCGCGCCGGATCGCGCCGTGCAGTCGGCGGAGGTCGTCGGCGTCGAGCTCTCGGGCGGGGGTGAGCGGATGGATGCGCGCGCGCCAGAGCGCCTCGTCGGCGTAGATGTTGCCCAGCCCCGCGAGCGAGCGCTGGTCGAGCAGGACGGCCTTGACGGGCGCCCGCCGACCGGCGAGCCGCCGGCCGAGCGCCTTCGCCGTGAACGAGCGGGCGAACGGCTCCTCGCCGAGCCTGGCGGCCAGGTAGCCGTCCAGCTCGTCACGCTCGACGAGCAGCCACGTGCCGAAGCGACGCATGTCGCGGTACGCGACATCCGAGCCGTCGTCTAGCCTGACAACTGCACGCCGATGCGGATCGCCGGTCAGCGTTCCGCCCGCCGCCAGCCTGAAGCTCCCCGTCATCCGGAGGTGAACCAGGAGAACTCGACCGCTCTCGAATCGGACAACCAGATACTTGCCCCGCCGATCGACGGCGAGGACGCGCTCGCCCTCGAGCTCGGCGGCGACCGCCTCGGGATCGAACGGGCGCACGAGTCGCGCGTCGGCGATCTCGACACGCTCGAACCGGCGGCCCACGAGCGCCGGCTCGAGGTGGGCTCGGACGGTCTCGACCTCGGGCAGTTCCGGCATCCGGCTAGCGTAGCCGCGACCCGTTCGGGCGGACCGTCTCGGGCCGGCTTTCGCCGATCAGGACACGACGTCGAGGACGATCGGCCGCAGCGGCGGCGGCTCGTTGGCGAGCTCGAACGCGCCGGCGACCTCGGCGACCGCCTCCGCTGCCGAGGCGGCGTCGCGGGCGTGAATCTCTGCGAGCGGCTCGCCCGCGGCCACCCGGTCGCCCCGCTTCCGGCGGCAGACCACGCCGACGCCGTAGTCGATCGGGTCCTCCTTGGTGCGACGGCCGGCGCCGAGGTGGAGCGCGGCCATGCCCACGCGGACCGCGCCGATTCTCGCGACGTAGCCGTTCCGCTCGGCAGCCACCTCCCTGACGACCGGGGCTTGCGGCAGCGCCTCGAGGTCGGGATCTCCGCCCTGCGCGCGTATCCAGCGCTCGTAGGCCGCGAGCGCCGACCCGTCCGAGACCGCCGCCTCGACGCGTCCGCGGGCTTCGGTCTCGTCGACGCCCAGGTCCGACAGCGCCAGCAGGTGCGCCGACGAGGCCAGCACGAGCTCAGCGAAGTCCGGAGGCCCCTCGCCGCGCAGCGTCGCGACAGCCTCGCGCACCTCGAGCGCGTTCCCGACCGCGTACCCGAGCGGTGAGTCCATGTCCGTGAGCACGCAGACGACCTCGCGGCCGGCATGCCGGCCGAGCGCGAGCATCATCTCGGCGAGCTCGCGGGCCGCCGGAAGCGATTTCATGAAGGCGCCATCGCCGACCTTGACGTCGAGCACGATCGCGTGCGCGCCCGCGGCGAGCTTCTTCGACATGATGCTGGCCGCGATCAGCGAGACGTTGTCGACGGTCGCGGTCACGTCGCGCAGTCCGTACAGCCGCTTGTCCGCGGGGACGAGATCGGCCGTCTGGCCGATGATCGCAAGCCCGACGTCGCGAACCTGGGCGACGAACTCCTCGTGCGAAAGCTCGATGCGGAAGCCGGGGATGGACTCGAGCTTGTCGAGTGTGCCGCCGGTGTGGCCGAGGCCCCGGCCGCTCATCTTTCCGAACGGCACGCCGCAGGCGGCCACGATCGGCCCGACTGCCAGCGAAGTCTTGTCGCCGACGCCCCCCGTCGAGTGCTTGTCCACGACCTTGCGACCGAGCTCCGCGCCGAGGTCGATCGTCTCGCCGCTGCGAATCATCGCGTCGGTGAGCGCGAACGTCTCGGCGCTCGAGAGTCCGCGGAAGTAGACGGCCATGCAGAAGGCGGCGAGCTGGTAGTCGGGGATCTCGCCACGCGCGTAGCCGAGTACGAGGTCGGCGATCTCGTCGGCCGCGAGCTCCTCGCCGTCGCGTTTGCGCTGGATCAGCTCGGCGGGGTGAATCACTTGGTGGCGACGAGCACGACCGGGCGCCGCCGAACCACCAGCGGCCCCGCGAGCTGCGGCACGCGATCGGCCCGATCGGCGTGGATGACGAGATTGCGCACGAACGCGACGACCGCCTCGCGATCGGGGAAGGTGACGGTGCCACCGGCATCCCGCACCTCGACGCGCGCGAAGTGGCGGCTGAGAAGGTTCGCCGCGTCCTCGCCGCGGAAGGCGGAAATCGACGGCGACACGCGGATGAGGTCGCGAAGCTCCTTGAGGTGGTCGCTGTAGTTCGTGACGGCCACGAGCCGACCGCCTTCGCGGAGGACCCGCGCCAGCTCGGCCAGCGCCCGGTCGACGTCGGGCACGTGGTAGAGCATCCAGGCGGCGACCGCGCAGTCGAAGGAGCCGTCCGGGTAGGGCAGCTCCTGAGCGTCGCCGACGACGGCGTCGATCCCCCGCCCCAGCGCCAGCTCGACCATGCGGGGCGAGATGTCGAGAGCCTTCACGTCCGCGCCGACCTCCGAAGCGATCCGCTCCGCCAGCTCTCCCGGCCCGCATCCGACCTCGAGCACCCGTCCCGGCGCCACCTCGGCCACCGCCTGGAACGCCATCTCGGGAGCGTTCGGCCCGTCCGCATGCCGGTAGGCCGCGCGTCGCGCCTGGAGGCCCGCCTCGGACGCGTACTCGCGCCGCACCACCTCGGGATCGTCGAGCGAGCTCATGCAGCCGGCTTCTCGGCCACGAAGACGAGGTGCGAGCTGCGCGTCCGAAAGGGCGGTTCGAAGTCCGGCACGCGCTCCGCGAGGTGAGCCCTCGTGATCGTCGCCGCGATGAACTCGCGCATCGTGCGCGAGTCGGGGAAGACGACCGTGGCCTCGGCGTCGCGGCGCTCGACGTTCACGAAGGTGCGCGCGAGGATCTCTGCGCCGTTCGGCCCCCAGAACGTGAGGGCGCTCGTCGACTCCGACCCCACGAGCTCCCACATCTCGGCCATGTGTCCCTCGCCCATCGTGGCCGCGACGAGGCGTCCACCCGGCCGCAAGACGCGGAAGATCTCGCCCACCGCCCGATCGAGGTCGGGGGTGTGGTAGAGCACCCAGTTCGCAACGACGCAATCGAACTCGGCGTCGCCGTACGGGAGCCGGTGCACGTCGCCGACCTGGACGTCGTTCCCGCGCGCCGCCGTCAGCTCGACCATGCGCGCGGAGATGTCGTTCGCGACGATCTCGGCCCCGAGCTCGTCGCGCACGCGCTGGGCAAACTCCCCGGTGCCGCAGCCGACCTCGAGGACTCTGGACGGCGCGATCTCCCGCACTGCCTCGAAGGCGACGTCCTCCGCGTTCGCCCCTTCGAGCAGCCGGCGATAGACGTCGTTGCGCGTGGCGAGACGCTCCTCGCTCGCGTACTCCCACTGGACGACGAGGGGATTGTCGAGGCGGAGCGAGTCGTCCTTCACGGCGCGACGATGGGCTGGCCGGCTACACCGCGCGGCGGCGACTTCCCGCCCAGCCAGGCGTTGACGGTGGCGCCGACGTCGGCGAACTCGCCCTCGTGGATCTGACCCGCGGCGTTGCGCCCCTCGACGTATGCGAGCAGCAGCGCGTGCTCGCGGGAGTGGTCGGTCGAGGGAGTCGTCGGATCGCAGCCGTGGTCGGAGGTGAGGATGAAGAGGTCGCCCGGCCGAAGCGCGTCGAGCAGGTCGAACAGGCGCCGGTCGAAGTCCTGAAGGCAGCGGTGGAAGTTGACCGGGTCGTTGCGATGGCCCCAGAGCATGTCCGTCTCGACGAGGTTCGTGAAGACCAGACCGCCGTCGAGCTCGCGCAGAAGCCGTTCGGTCTGCGTGATCCCCTCGA
>JBOHAW010000204.1:0-13199 GCA_050697975.1 Gaiellaceae bacterium | reverse complement strand
CCGGCCGAGGTGACGCTGCGCCGCCCGCCGCCGCTCGGCCGCCCGCTCGCCGTCGAGCGGCGCGACGGCCGCGTCGAGCTGCTCGACGGGACGGAGCTGGTCGCCGAGGGGATCGGCGCCGCGGTCGAGCTCGAGGTGCCCGCGCCGGTGAGCGTCGCGGACGCCGAGCGCGCGTCGGAGTCCTTCCCGGGCTTCGAGCGCCACGCGTTTCCGACCTGCTTCGTCTGTGGGCCCGAGCGCGAACCGGGGCAGGGACTGCGCATCTTCGCGGGGCCGGTCGCCGGACGCGAGGTCGTCGCGGCTCCGTGGACGCCCGCGGCCGACCTCGCAGACGAGGACGAGCTCGTGCGGGCCGAGTACGTCTGGGCCTCGCTCGACTGTCCTGGCGCGATCGCCGTCGGCTGGCCCGACCGGGGCGACACCGTCCTCGGCCGCCTCGCCGCGCGCGTCGACCGCGTTCCGCGCGCGGGCGAGCGCTGCGTCGTCGTCGGCTGGCAGCTCGGCGAGGAGGGCCGCAAGCTCTGGGCCGGCACGGCGCTCTTCGGCGACGGCGGCGACCTGCTCGCCCTGGGTCGCGCGACCTGGATCGCCCCGCGCTAGCGAGCCGCCGCGCGCGCGATGTCGTCGAGCGACTCGGGATTCTCGAGCGAGGAGAGGTCGCCGGGATCCTGACCGAGCGCCTTCGCCCGCACGGCTCGCCGCACGATCTTCGCGCTCCGCGTCTTCGGGAGCGCCTCGACGAACACGATCCGGTCGGGCTTGAAGGCCTTACCGAGCTCGCCCGCGACCGTCCGGGCGACCTCCTGCGCCAGCTCGGCACCGGCCTCGACTCCGGGCTTCGCGACGCAGAAGATCCAGGCGACCTCGCCCTTGACCTCGTGCGGGACGCCGACCGCTGCGGCCTCCGCGACGTCGGAATGCGCCAGCGCGGCCGACTCGAGCTCGGCCGGCCCGACACGCTTGCCCGCGATGTTGAGCGTGTCGTCGGATCGCCCGTGCAGGTACCAGTAGCCGTCGTCGTCGACGGACGCCCAGTCCCCGTGGGTCCAGACCCCCGGGAAACGGCGCCAGTAGGTGTCGAGGTAACGCTCGGGATCGCCCCACATGCCGCGCGTCATCCCGGGCCACGGGGCGCGGCAGATCAGCTCACCCACCTCGCCGCGCAGGGGGCGACCCTCGCTGTCGACGACGTCCATCGCCTCGCCGAGCGCCGGAAAGCCGAGCGAGCACTCCTTGATCGGCTCGACGATCGAGACGGAGAGGAAGCACGCTCCGACCTCGGTGCCGCCCGAGAGGTTGACGATCGGCACGCGGCCTCCGCCGACGCGCTCGTGCAGCCAGCGGTACGGCGCGGGATTCCACGGCTCGCCCGTGGTGGCGAAGGCGTGGAGCGACGACAGGTCCGCCTGCGGGTCGCCCTTCGGGATGAGCGCGCGGACGAGCGTGGGCGAGACGCCGAGGAGATTCACGCGCTCCGACTCGATCAGGCGCCAGAGCCGGTCGTCGGGCCAGTCCGGGGCGCCCTCGGCGTAGACGATCGTCGCGCCGACGGCGCCCCCGCCGACGACGGTCCACGGCCCCATGATCCAGCCCATGTCCGTGACGAAATGGATGCGGTCGCCGGCATTGACGTCGGTCTGGTAGGCGACCTCGCGCGCGATCGAGACGAGAAAGCCGCCCTGGACGTGCACCGCGCCCTTCGGTCGTCCAGTCGTCCCCGACGTGTAGGCGAGCAGGTAGGGCGCCTCCGAGGCGACCTGCACCGGGGGCAGATCTCCGCTCGCGCCCTCGACCAGCTCCTCCCAGTAACGGTCGCGGCCGACCACCATGGGGACGTCCTCCAGCCCGAGCCGCCGCCAGACGATCGTGTGCGCGACCGTCGGCGCCTCCCGCAGCGCCTCGTCTGCGATCGCCTTCATCGGCACGACCTGGCCTCGTCGCAGCGAGCCGTCGGCCGTGATCAGTGCCTTCGCCCGCGCGTCGGCGAGGCGGGCCGCGATCGCAGGGGCCGCGAACCCGGAGAAGATCGGCACCTGGATCGCGCCCAGGTGCGCGCACGCGTGCGAGGCGATCGCGACCTGTGGCGACATCGGCAGGAAGATCCCGACGGCGTCGCCCTCGGCGATCCCGAGCGAGGCGAGCCCCTCCGCCAGACGTGCGACCGCCACCGACAGCTCGCGGTGGGTCATGGCGCTTCGGGCGCCGTCCTCGGCCTGGAAGATCGCCGCCTCCTCGTCCGCCCGCCCGCCCGTCCCCCAGCGGTGCACGCAGCTCGAGGCCAGGTTGAGGCGTCCGCCGACGAACCAGGTCGCCCACTCGATTCCGCGCGACGTGTCGAGGACGCGTTCCCACGGCGTCGAGAACTCGAGCCCGAGATCGTCGACGAGCTCGGGCCAGAACCGCTCCGGCTCCTCGACCGACAGCCGGTGCAGCTCGTGGTAGCTCCCGCAGCCCAGGCGGCGCATCAGCCTGGTCACGTTCGCGTGCTCGACTCGCTCGGCGCTGGGATGCCAGACGAACTCGCTCACGACTGGGGACCACCGTACTTGACCGACCTTGCTAGCGTCCGCTAACTTAGTAGGCACTAACTTTGTGGAAGCAACGTAGGAGCTCTCGGTGCGACAGCGACTCTTGACGAGCGAGAACCGCAGGTGGTGCACGCTGGCGGCCGTCTCGTTCGGCCTCTTCATGATCATGCTCGACAACACCGTCGTGAACGTCGCGCTGCCGTCGATCCAGCGCGACCTCGGTGCCGATCTGTCCGATCTCCAGTGGATCGTCACCGGCTACGCCCTCGCCTTCGCGGCGCTGATGCTGACCGGGGGCAAGCTCGCCGACCTGCTCGGACGGAGGCTGATCTTCGTCGTCGGACTCGCCGTTTTCACGGGCGCCTCGCTCGCGTGCGGCCTGGCCGACAGCGGCGACTTCCTGATCGGCGCGCGCATCGTGCAAGGCGTCGGCGCGGCGCTGATGAACCCGGCGACGCTCTCGATCATCTCGGCCACGTTCCCGCCGCACCAGCGCGGCATGGCGATCGGCATCTGGGCCGGTGTCTCCGGGCTCGCGCTCGCGATCGGCCCGCTCGTGGGCGGTCTGCTCGCCGAGCACGTCCACTGGAGCTGGATCTTCTTCGTCAACGTCCCGGTCGGGGTCGTCGCGATTGCGGCCAGCTTCCTGCTCATCGACGAGACCCGGGACACGTCCGCCGAGCAGCGGCTCGACCTGCCTGGTCTGCTCAGCTCGGGGATCGGACTGTTCGCGCTCACGTACGGGCTGATCGAGGCGAACACATACGGGTGGACCTCGGCCCGCATCCTCGCGGCGTTCGCCGTGGCCGCGGCCGGCCTCGGCGCCTTCGTCGTGCTCGAGCGCAGGCAGCGGATCCCGATGCTCGACCTGACGCTGTTCCGCAACCGCACCTTTGCAGGCGCGAATCTCGTCATGTTGCTGGTCGCGCTGGCGATGTTCGGCGTCTTCTTCTTCGTCTCGCTCTATATGCAGGACATCCTCGGCTACTCGGCCGTCCAGGCGGGCGCCGCCTTCCTGCCGATGACCGTGATGATCATCCTGATCGCGCCGATCGCCGGGAAAGCGTCCGACCGGATCGGCTCGCGCTGGCTGATGGCGACCGGCATGGTGCTCGTCGGCATCCAGCTCCTCTCCACCTCGCGACTGGGCGTCGGAGCCAGCTTCTGGGACCTGCTGCCGCTCTTCGTGATCGGCGGCGTCGGCATGGCGCTCGTGATGACGCCCACCGCGGCGGCCGTGCTCAGCGGCGTCCCGGTGGACAAGTCCGGCGTCGGCTCGGCCGTCCTCAACTCCTGCCGCCAGGTCGGAGGCTCGCTCGGGATCGCCCTCATGGGCGCGATCGTCGCGCACGGGATCGGGGGCCGGCAGACGCCGGAGGCCTTCGTCGACGGGTTCTCGACGGGGCTCCTCGTCGCGGCGCTCATCGCCTTCGCCGGCGCGCTCGTGGCAGCCACGATGGTGCGCACGCACGCGCGCCACGGCGAGGCGGTCGCACCGGCCGAGGTCGCGGCCTGACGTGAGCACCCCGTCCGCGACTCGTCTGCCGGCCGCGGAACGCCGGCAAGCTGTGATCGAGGCCGCGCTCACGGTCTTCTCGGCCGGCAGCTACAGCGGCGCGACGACGGCGCAGATCGCGCGCGAGGCCGGCGTCTCGGAGCCGATCCTGTACCGCCATTTCGAGTCGAAGCGGCACCTCTACGTGGCGTGCCTGGACGAGGCCTGGGCTCGGCTGCGGGGTGCGTTCGAGGCCAGGATCGCCGAGCTGGGCCCGCAGAACGGCGTGCTGGCGATCGGCCAGACCGCGACCAGACTGCGCGCGCTGGGCGTGCTGCCGCCGAACCTCTGGATCCAGGCGCTCACCGAAGCGGGCGACGATCCCGAGATCAGGAAGTACCTGCGCTCCCACATGCGCGAGGTCCACGACTTCGTCCGGGACGTCGTGCTCGAGGCTCAGCGGGCCGGCGGCGTGCCTCCCGACCGCGACGCCGAGGCGGAGGCGTGGGTCTTCATCGGGGCCGCGCTGCTCGTGTCGGTCGCGGATCGCCTGGGCGGGCTGCTCGGGCACGCCGACTTCGCGGCGATCGCGACCCAGCGCCGTCGCTGGCTGACCGGCGAGAACTAACCCCTAGGCCGAAAAGCCGAGAAGGCCCCCGGCTGCGGCTCCGGGGGCCTTCTCGCTAGGTGGGGCTCGCCTGGGGCGAAGCTCGGAAACCTTGACTCTGCGGCCCAGCCAGGCTTCCAAACCTGCCGCCCCATGTAAGCGGCGCGCCCCCTGCATCCCTGACCTGGCGTCCGGCCGGGCTGCAAGGTGAAGCTCACTATAGGAGCGCTCCCACCGTCCGTCAAGTAGCTAAGTCAAGTGATTTCGGTAATCCTCGCTTCACTGATTTTCGTAGCTCCCATCGCCCTTTTGGGGGATGGCCCGCGTGGACGCCTTGCACTTTGGTGAAGTATGGTTCACTGTGCACGCGATGAGCCGCCCAATTCGCACGCAGATGCGCTCGGCCCGCCTCGACGCGCCGAGCCTCGGTGAGCGTCTGCGGCAGTTGCGCGTCTCGCAGGGCATGACGCAGAGCGAACTGGCCGGCGAGCGCTTCTCGAAGGAGTACGTCAGCCAGATCGAGCGCGGAAAGACGCGCCCCACGTCCGAGACGATCCAGTGGCTGGCCGCCCGCCTCGGCGCCGACGCCGGCTTCCTCGCCAACGGCGTCTCGACCGACCAGCGCGGTCGGGTCGAGACGGCGCTCGCCCGCGCCGAGGCGCTGACCGAGGCCCAGCAGCTCGAGGAGGCCGTCGCGGCCTACGAGGATGCGCGCAGCGCCGTCGCCGCCACCGGCTTGCCCGAGCTCGAGGTGCGGGCGCTGTCCGGCCAGGCCAAGGCGCTGATCCTCTCGGGCGACCCGCGCACGGCGACCGATCTGCTCACATACGCGCGCGAGCTGACCGAGGGCGCGGGGTTCTCGGACGTCGAGCGCGCAGACGTGCTGTACCGCCTCGGCGTCTGCAGGTACATGCTGTCGAGCGTCGCGACGGCGATCTCCCTGCTCGACACCGCGCTCGAGCTCGCCGAGCACTCCGGGCTTCCCTGCGATCTGCTGCGCTCGAACATCCTTCACTACCGCTCGCGCTGCTACCGGCGCCAGCGCGACTACGAGGCCGCGCGCGAGGACGTCGAGCGCGCCCTCGAGCTCGCGGAGGGCCTGAGCGACCGGCGCACCGTCGGGCACCTGTACTTCCAGGCCTCGCTCCTCGCCGAGCGAGAGGGGCACTGGGTCCTTGCCCGTTCGTATGCGGAGCGGGCGAAGGCGCAGTACGAGGAGATCGCGGATCGCACCAACGTCGGTCGGCTGTTGAACAACCTCGGCGGGCTCAACTTCCTGCTCGGGAAGCCCGACGAGGCGGTGCGGTTCCTCAAGGACGCGTTCTCGACAGCGCTCGAAGTGGGCAGCGAAATGGACGCCGCGCAGGCTGTCTCGTCGCTCGCCCAGGTGCACCTGCGCACCGGGAAGCCCGAGCTCGCCGAGGAGCAGGCGCGCCACGCGCTCGACCTGCTCGGTGACCGCGAGGACTTCCTCGACGAGATCGGCAACGCCAGGCTCGTCCTCGGCCGCTCCTTGCTCGAGCAGGACCGGCTCGACGAGGCGGCGGCGGAGTTCGGCGCCGCCGAGTCCAGCTTCGCGCAGCTCTCATCGGCCAGCCACCGCGCCGCCGCGTGGGTCGCGCAGGGCGACCTCGCGACACGCCGCGGTGACGACCGCGCCGCCGCGCACCTGTACCGCAGGGCGGCCGAAGCCCTGCAAGATGTTCGGTTCTAGGCGGAAGGAGGTGAAGCTCTTGAAGGGACGTTTCATGTATGCCGCCTCGTTGCTCGCCCTCGCCCTGGGCGTGCCATTCAACGCTGGGATGTCGGACGGGGGATGGGGCATCTAGTCTTCGAGGCGTGCGCATCTGCGCCGCTCTCCTGTGCCTCTCATTAGCCTCCGGTTGCGGTTCGGGGAAGAACTCCGGGATGTCCGCCGAGCGTGAGGTTCCGCCCGGTGGCAGTATCGAATCACTCTGGCGAGCGTCCGGAGAGGACGTCGGTCTCATTCAGGGCACGAGCGACTACGCGCCCGGCCTCGTTCGCGTGTCGTTCCTCGTGATCAGGACCGACGGGCGATCGGTCGAGCGCCCGCGCGCCCGTGTCTGGCTGGCGGCGGGGCTGAAAGAGAAGCCCTTCCAGCAGGGCGAGGCCGCGCTCGAGCCGATCGGCGTGCCCGGCAGCGCGTTCGCGGAGCACGACGTCAAGCACCTCTACGTCACGCACGTGCGCGTGCCGAAGGCGGGCAGATACTGGCTGCTGGCGGAGCCGGTGGGCGCGAAGCCGACGGTCCAGGCGCTCGGCACGCTCGTCGTCAAGGCGAAGAGCGAGTCCCCGCCCGTGGGCGCGCGCGCCGTTCCGTCACGCACGCCGACGATCGCCAGTACCGGCGGCGACTTCGCGAAGCTGACGACGAGCTCGCCCCCGGACCGGGAGCTGTTGCGCCATTCCGTCGCCGACACCCTCGCCGCACGCAAGCCCTTCGTCGTCGTCTTCGCCACGCCGAAGTACTGCACCAGCCGGACGTGCGGCCCGTCCGTCGACGTCGTCGACCAGGCCCGCCGCGACCACGCGGACAGTGGCGTGCGCTTCATCCACGTCGAGATCTACGAGGGCAACGATCCGAAGCGCGGCGTCAACCGCTGGGTCGAGGAATGGAGCCTGCCGAGCGAGCCGTGGGTGTTCGTCGTCGGCCGCGACGGCCGGATCAAGGCGAAGTTCGAAGGCTCGGTCTCCGTGTCCGAGCTCGAGACCGCCCTCCGGGAGATCACCTAGCGCCGGCGGAAGGCGAGAACGGCCGCGGTCGTGCTCGCTCCCACGGCCAGACCGAGCCACTCGCGGTGGCGGCTCGCCCAGAACTGCACGCTGCCCGAGCGGGCGCGCCCGTTGAACGGCCCGCGCGCGCCGTGTTCCCCCGGGACGGGCTCGAAGAGGTTGTCCCGGCGGTCCGGCTCCACCGCCTCCTCCGTCTGCTGCCCCTCGTAGCCCGCCCGGGCGAGGTAGCGGTCGGCGACTCCTGAAGCGGCCTTGTCGCCGACGATCGCCTTCACCGTCGACCAGCCGACGTAGAGCTCGCGCCGGGGATTGCGCGCCGCCCAGTGGATTGCGTCGGCTGCCAGCTCGGGCTGGAAGATCGGCGGCACGGGCTGCGGCTTGCGCGGCATCGTGGTCCGCGCCCAGGTGAACTGGAGGGTGTTGAGCGCCGGCAGCTGCACCATCGTCACCCGCACGCCGCTGCCGTCGTGGAGCAGCTCCACCCGCAGCGAGTCCAGGAAACCCTGCAGCGCGTGCTTCGCGCCGCAGTAGGCCGCCTGGAGCGGGATCCCCCGGTAGGCGAGCGCCGAGCCAACCTGCACGATCGTGCCGCGATCCCGGGGTGCCATCCGCCGGAGCGCGCTCATCGTCCCCCACACCGAGCCGAGATAGGTGACGTCCGTGGCGCGGCGAAACTCCTCGGGGCTCGTCTGCGCGACCGGCGCGTACAGCGTCGCCATCGCGTTGTTCACCCAGACGTCGATCGGCCCGAGCTCCTCCTCGACCCGGATCGACGCCGCTTCGACCGCATCCGCGTCCGCGACGTCCGTGGGTAGGGCGAGTGCGCGTCCGCCGGCCGCCTCGACGTCCCGGGCGGCGGCCTCCAGTCCGTCGCGGCCGCGCGCGAGCAGAGCGACGTGCGCTCCCTCCTCGGCGAAGCGTCGCGCGGTGGCGCGGCCGACTCCGGCGGAGGCACCGGTGATGACCACGACCTCCGGCATCGATGCGGATCTCTCCGCCCACCGGAGCGGCGAAACTAGAGTTGGGCCGAGCGGGAGGGAAGGACTCGTGGAGACGGAGACCGGCAGCGTCAAGCTCACCGACCTCGTGACGAGCGGCGGCTGCGCCGCGAAGTACTCCGCGGCGCGACTCGAGGAGCTGCTCGGAGCGTTCGTCCCCGCCGAGGCCGAGGACCTGCTCGTCGGGCTGGCTCCGGCCGACGACGCGGCCGTCTACCGGCTCGACGGCGAGCGGGCGCTCATCTTCACGGTGGACTTCTTCCCGCCGCTGGTGGACGACCCGGCCGACTTCGGCGCGATCGCCGCCACGAACGCGCTCAACGACGTCTTCGCCATGGGCGGGACCCCGCTGCTCGCGCTCTCCATCGCCGCGTTTCCGGAGGAATTGCCGGTGGAGGTGCTCGGCCGGATCCTGACCGCCGCCGAAGCCCAGGTTCGCGCCGCGGGCGGGCTGCTCGCCGGCGGGCACACGATTCGCGACACGGAGCCGAAGTACGGGCTCGCCGTGATCGGCACGGTGCATCCGCGCGGGATCTGGCGGAAGAGCGGGGCCCGGCCCGGCGACGCGCTCTTCCTGACGAAGCCGCTCGGGACGGGGCTCGTCCTGCACGGGTTCGCAAGGCAGCTCGTCGGCGACCGCGAGCTGGCCGGCGCGGTGGAGTGGATGCGAATGCTCAACCGGGACGCCGCGGAGGCGCTCCGGCCGTTCGAGCCGAACGGGGTCACGGACGTGACCGGCTTCGGGCTCCTCGGCCATGCTCACGAGATGGCCGACCGGAGCGGGGTGCGGCTCCGCATCCTCGCCGCGAGCCTGCCCGCGCTCCCCGGTGCGCTCGAGGTCGCCAATCGGGGCGAGCGGACGGGCGGAGACCGGCGAAACCGCGAGTTCGCCGAGCGGGCGGTGTCCTCGGACGGCCTCGAGGACGCGGTCGGCGCGCTGGCGTGGGATCCGCAGACGGCCGGCGGCCTCCTGATCTCGGTGGCGGCGACGCGAGCGGTGACGCTCGAGGCCGAGTTCGAGCGGCGCGGACTGTTCCTGAGCCGGATCGGCTCCGTCGAGCAGGGCGCCGGCGTGGTCGTGGAATGAGGATCCGCAACTAGACTCGGCGCGGTGCAGGCCGAATCCACCCGGCTCGAACGGGTGCGCTCGCTCGAGCTCTCGCCGGCCGGCTTCCGGCGGCTCGCGCTGCTCGCCGCGGCTGCGCTGTACGTGATCGTCGTCACCGGCGCGGTCGTGCGCCTGACCTCCTCGGGGCTCGGCTGCGAGTCGTGGCCCGGCTGCGAGGCGGGCGCCTTCTTCCCCGAGTCGGATCACCACGCCTTCGTCGAGTTCGGAAACCGCGTCTTCGGCCTCTTCCCGATCGTCCTCACCCTGGTCGCGTGGCTCGGAGCCCGGCGCACGCGCGGGCTGCCGCGCTGGGTCGTCCGAACCGCGCTCGCGACCGCTGCCGGCACGATTGCGCAGGCGCCGCTCGGGCTACTGACCATCACCTTCGACCTTCACCCGCTGCTCGTGATGTCGCACTTCCTGCTCGCGCTGCTCGTGCTCGCGGGCGCCGTCGTGGTCGCGCTCGAGGCCTGGGGGCTAGACCGCGGCCGCGCCGCACCGCTCGTCCCGGTCGAGCTGCGGCGCGCGGGTCTCGTCCTCGCCGGCGCCTGCCTGGCGCTGGTCGTCACCGGCACCTTCACGACGGCGGCCGGCCCGCACTCGGGCGGTGAGGAGATCCGCCGGCTCGGGCAGCTCACCGACTCGCTCTACGTGCACGTGCGCGCGACCGCCGTGTTCGGCTGCGTCTTCCTCTTCGTCCTCGGCTACCTCGCCGCACGCCGAGCGCGCGCGCCGCGCCTGTTTGCCCTCGCGCTCGGCCTGCTTGGACTCATCCTCGTGCAGATGGCGGTCGGCGAGACGCAGTGGCGCACCGAGCTGCCCTGGGGCGTCGTGCTGGTGCACGTCGGGCTGGCGGCGGCGATCTGGGCCTGGACGGTCGTGCTCGTCACGCTCTTCTGGCGCCCGACGGCCGGGGTGGCGCCCGGGGCATAGACTGACCGGATGGCGGACGAGCTCCGAGTGATCGAGCGCCCGCATCTCTCGCGGCCGGTGCTGATCGCCGCCTTTCGCGGCTGGAACGACGGGGGCCAGGGCGCCTCGCTGGCCGGCGGGTACCTGGCGAGGATCTGGGGCGCGGCGCGCTTCGCCGAGATCGATCCGGAGGACTTCTACGACTTTCAGGCGACGCGACCGCACGTGTCCCTGGTGGACGGCTCGACCCGGCGGATCGACTGGCCCGACAACGCCTTCTACCACGCGCGCATCCCGGGTCAGAAGCGCGACGCCGTGCTGCTCCTGGGCGTGGAGCCGAACCTGCGCTGGCGCACGTTCTGCCGGCTGGTGGCGGATCTCGCCGGCGAGCTCGGCGTCGAGCTCGTCGTCACGCTCGGATCCCTGCTCGCGGACGTGCCGCACACGCGCCCGGCGCCCGTCACCGGCGCCGCCAGCGACCCGCAGCTGATCCGGCAGCTCGGGCTCCAGGCCTCCCGCTACGAGGGCCCGACCGGGATCGTCGGCGTCCTCCACGACGCGTGCCGGAGCGCAGGCATCCCCTCGGCAAGCCTCTGGGCCGCCGTGCCGCATTACGTCTCGCTGGCGCCGAGTCCGCGCGCCGCCCTCTCGCTGTGCCAGCGGCTGCGCGAGCTCGTCGGCGGCGAGATCGACACCGCCGAGCTCGAGGAGGCGGCGGAGCGGTACTCGGAGCAGGTGAGCGAGGCCGTGTCCGCCGACTCCGAGACCGCCGCCTACGTCGAGGAGCTCGAGCAGCGCAGCGATGCCCTCGACGAGGATATGACGCTGCCCTCGGGCGACACGCTCGCCGAGCAGCTGACCCGCTTCCTACGGGAGCGCGAGGCGGGGAACGGCGAGGGCGAGGACGCGGCCCGCGGGCAGTAGGCACGGCTACCCGAAGGTGAAGGCGTACGCCTCGACGCCGGGTGAGAACCCGAGCTCGAGCAGCCCGTCCTGGACCGAGTCGAGGTGCAGCAGCGTGTAGAGGCGGTCGCCCGCGACCGCCACGGTCCTCCGCGGCCGGCCGTCGAGCAGCACCTGGACGCTTCCCCGGCCGGCGAGCACGAGATGGACGTCGCGAGCCCGGAACTGCAGCCTGAGGCGCGAGCCGACTCCGGCCGCGACCGCACGCTCGCCCTCGATCCGCCAGGGCCCCGCGAAGGCGAGGTGGCCCTGCGGCAGCGGCGCCCGCGGAAACGAGTACGCAGCCTGCCGGTCGATCGCGACACCCGGCGAGCCAGCGTAGCGATCCAGCCGCTCGTAGCCGAGGTAGGACTCGGGCGTGATCGGCTCGCGCGCCGCGCCCTGTGCGCCCGTGACGGCGGCCATCCGGGCCGGCGTCGAGCCGTCCTCGGCCAGTAGCTGGCGGATCACGTCCTCGGAGCGGTCGTACTCGCCCTCGCCGAAGTGCGCCCAGCGGACGTGGCCGCGGCGGTCGATGAAGTACTTCGCGGGCCAGTAGCGGTTCGCGTAGGCGTTCCAGGTGCCGAAGTCGTTGTCGAGCGCGACGGGATAGCGCAGGCCGAGCCGTCGCACGGCGCCCCGCACGTTGGCCGGCTCGCGCTCGAACGCGAACTCCGGCGTGTGCACGCCGACGATCGCGAGCCCGTCCGCTCGGTAGGTCTCCTCCCAGCCCTTGATGTACGGCAGCGTGCGCAGGCAGTTGATGCAGGAGTACGTCCAGAAGTCGATCACGACCACCTTGCCGCGGAGCTGACGGAGCGAAAGCGGTTCGCCGCCGGGTGTGTTGATCCACTCGGAGATGTCCGTGAAGTCCGGTGCCTGGCCGAAGTCGGCGAGCTCGGCACCCTCCTCCCTGGCCGCGCGCCGGGCGCCGGTCAGCTCGCCGAGCTCGCGGTCGGCGGCCGAGCTGCGCTCGATCCGCTCCTGCAGGGCCTCCGTGTAGCCCGGCACCGCGGTCTGGAAGCGCCGGTCGACGCCGAGGGCGATGGCCAGCGCCGTCACCGCGATCACGCCGCCGAGCGCGGGACGGAGCCATACCATCTGCGCCCGCAGCGCGCCCGAGACCCGCCGCCCTCCGATCGCGATCGCCAGCATCGGCAGAGCGGCGCCCGCCGCGTAGGCGAGCGTGAGGAGGACGGCCTGCGCATCCACCTCGCGGTTGGCGGCGAGCACCGTGACCGCGGCGAGCACGGGCCCCGCGCAGGGCACGAACACGAGTCCGAGGGAGAGCCCGAGCACGAAGCCTCCGCCCGCGTCGCCTGCGCGCCGGCGCGTGAGGAAGTGGAACGGCCGCTCGAGCAGGTACGCGACCCGCGGGACGATCAGGGTTGCGGCAACCACGAAGAGCATGGCGATCGCGAGGTTGCGCAGGAGGTCCTGCGGCAGCCCGAGCAGGTCGAGGAGCGTCGCTGCCGCGAGCGTGAAAAAGGTGAAGCTCGCGACGAGGCCGGCGACGATCGCGTAGGGGCGACGGCGCCCGCCGCTCGCCCCGCCGGCGAGGAGGAGCGGCAGCACCGGCAACACGCACGGCGAGATCGCCGTGATGACGCCGGCGAGAAAGCCGATTCCGAGCAGCACGATCATCCGCGCCCGAAGGGTAGCCCGGCCTCTGTTACGCCGGGCTTAAAACGCTAGACGGTCTCGGGCGCCGGCTCGGCCGGCTTCGGCTTCCTGCGCCGCCGCCTCGGTCGGGACGGCGTCTCCGGTCCCGCGGCGGCGCCGTTCTGCGCGCCGGGCTCGACCTCGGCCGCCTCGGTGGCCGCTCCCGCGGCCTCCGGCGCCTGTCCCTGCTGCC
>JBOHAW010000203.1:0-22143 GCA_050697975.1 Gaiellaceae bacterium | reverse complement strand
ACTGGGAACTGGGTTTCTGCTGCGCTAGCCAAGACACCGTGGGCCCGGCGTCAGCCGGGCCCACGGCCTAGGTAACACAGCGTTCCTACGGTCTAGTAGCCACCTGCCCGGACGAGGTAGCCGAAGTACTTGCCGCTGACGGGCTGAGCCGGATCGCCCACGAAGCCGTACCCGGGGTTGGCGGTGGTGTACGACTGCGCGTCGGCCCGCAGCTTCGAGCGGATCTGCGCCGGCGTGCCGGTGCAGGCCCCGGTCGAGATGCAGAGCGCGGCCGTGCCCGCCACGTGCGGGCTCGCCATGCTCGTACCGGAGATCGTGTTGTAGCCGCCGAGCATCCACGTCGAGTTGATGCACACCCCGGGAGCCGCGATCGTGTGGGCCTGGTCCGCCGCCAGCGTGGCGAAGTTGCTGAAGTCGGCGTACGTGTCGTCCACGTCGGTGCGGCAGATCTTGGGCGCGCCGCCGCCGGGCAGGCCGTTGAAGTCGGCCATCGCCGTCACCGTCAGGACTTCGTCGTACGACGCGGGCGTGGAGTTCCTCATGTCCACGCCGTCGTTTCCGGCCGCGACCACGTAGGTCACACCCGCCGCGACGGAGTTGCAGATCGCCCGGTGCTCGGCGTCGTTGTTCGAATTGCCGCAGTTCCCGTCGTCGGAGCCGCCGCCGCCGAGGCTCATGTTCGCGACGGCGATGTCGTTCGTCGAGTTCCCGTCGGTCCGCGTCGAGGTGACCCAGTCGATGCCGCAGACGATGTCGGACGTCAGCCCGACGCCGGCGTCGGTCAGCACCTTGACTGCCCACAGACGGGCGCCCGGAGCCACGCCGACGACGCCGTTCGCGTCGTCCTTCGCGGCGATCGTTCCCGCCACGTGCGTCCCGTGCCCGTTGCCGTCGAGGTAGCCGAGACCGGGAGCACAGCCCTGGCCGCCGACCACGTTCAGGTCTGGATGGGACGTGTCGATGCCGGTGTCGACGACGGCGACGTTGACGTTCACCGATCCGCTGCCGTTGCCCGACAGCGTGCTGCTCGCGTCGCCGTCGATCCGGTTGATGCCCGTGGGCAGGGACTGCGCGGCGATTCGCACCTCGCGGTCGGGCGAGACGAAGAGCACCCGGCCGTCGGCGCGAATCGCGTCGAGCGCGGCGGCGGGGAGGATCGCGGCGTAACCGTTGAGCGCGTGACGGTACCGGTGCACGATCTCGACGCCCGAGAGGCCGCCGTGCTCCGCCTCGACCGCCGAGGCGTCGGCGCCGTCGGCGAGGACGACGATGTACCGCTCGGCCGGCGCCGCACCGGCGCTTCCGACCAGGAGCGAGCCGAAGACGAGGATGGCAAAGCCGAGCAACAGCCGTTTCACAATCCGACCTCCTTGGAGAGCGTCGTGCCGGCAGGCGTCAGGGCGCGCCGAGCTCGACGAGCAGGCGAGTGAATCCGACCTCCACTACCCGCGGGGCGGAGAGCAAAACCTCTTTGCAAACAGTACGCCTACCCGTTTCGGCCTCTACTCGTCGTCCGCGAAGAGCGGCCGGACAAACTCGTCGAACGTCGCCTGGTCACAGCTCGCCACGGTCGTCGGCACGAGTGCCAGCACCGACGCGGTGCGCGGAACGTGCATGGCGAGCGAGACCTCGCCGAACGTATCGCCGGGGCGCAGGACGCGCCGGCCGCCCATGCTCTCCTGGCTGACCGAGAGCAGACCGGAGAGCACGACGTAGAAGCGGTCGCCGCCCTCTCCCTCGCGCACGACCGCCCGTCCGGGCTGAACCTCCTCCCGCTGCATGCGCGCGGCCAGACGCGCCAGCACCTCGCCGGGAAGCGTCGCGAGCAGGCCGACGCGCGACAGCTCTGTGACGCCGGCCGGCACGAATCGAGGGCTCACGCCCGTATTCTGCCGCCGTGCCCCTGCTCGACGGCTGGAAGTACTGCCCGCGCTGCCGGGCGGCGCTCGAGCTCGAGGAGGGCAAGGCCGCCTGTCCTGCCTGCGGCCTCGTCGCGTACGCGAGCTCCTCGCCGACCGCCTGTGGCCTCGTCGTCGACGGCGAGGGGCGCCTGCTCCTCGCTCGCCGGGCCGGTGGGGTGTTCGAGGGCTACTGGGATCTTCCCGGCGGGTTCCTCGGCGAGGGCGAGCATCCACTCGACGCCCTTCGCCGCGAGCTCCGCGAGGAGACAGGCCTCGAGATCGAGCCCGACGGCTTCGCCGGCGTCTACATGGACTGGTACGGCGAGGACGGCAAGGCCGAGCGCGTCGTCGCGACGCTCAACCTCTACTGGACGGCGCATGTCGTGAGCGGTGAGGAGAGGCCCGACGACGACGTGTCCGAGCTGCGCTGGTTCCGCCCGGACGAGCTTCCCGGGGCCGACGAGCTCGCGTTCAGGAACGTCGCCGAGGTCGTCTCAGCCTGGCGGCAGCAGGACGCGTAGCGCCGCAGGCTCGATCCTGAACTCGAGCGGGGAGTCGAGCACGGCCGGCTCGCCGTCCACCGCTGCCTCGATCCGGTGGCCGGCCGAGTCGATCGAGAAGCTCGTGCCCGTGCGCTCGTCCCACGAGCTCCGGAGGAGTCCGTTCGGCGCGTACAGGTGCAGTAGGCCGTCGTCGAGGCGCTCACGCTCGCCGATCGAGAGCATGTCCAGCGCGTAGTGGTTGTTGGCGACGAGCACGACCGGGGCGCTGACCCGGTCGCCGTCGACCGACACGATCACGTTGTCGCGCCGGCGCAACGTCGCCCACAGGGCCCGCGCCCGGGCCAGCGCCTCGCGCCGGCTCCGGCGCCGCTCGCGCCTGTGCACGAGTTGGGCGTAGACCCCGAGCGAGACGTGGTTGAGGAACACCTGCTCGCCGACGCGGCCGACGTCCACGCGCTGCTCGCGTCCTTCGAAGGCGTCGAGCGCCGCGACAGGGTCGTCGCGGTCGAGGCCGAGGTCGCGCGCGAAGTGGTTGCGCGTGCCGAAGGGGACGCAGACGAAGGGCAGGTCGCGCTCGATCGCGGCTGCGGCGACGAGGCCGAGCGACCCGTCGCCGCCGGCCATGCCGAGCGCCTCGGCCTCCGTGTCGCGCGCCAGGGCTGCGATGTCGTCGTCCTCGCCCACGACGTGCACGTCGAGGCCGCGCGCCCGCGCTTCCGCCTCGAGCTCTTCCGCGCCCGGACTCCCCGAGCCGGACCGTGGGTTGATGAAGAGGCGACCCCGCATCACTCAAGCGTAGTAGGTCCCGCAGTCCCCGAAGTTGAGCCGTTCGGCCCATGGTCTCGACCGCGCGCGACTCCGATGATTGCGCCATGAGCGAACGCGGTCTCCACTTCATCGAGGACGACCTCAGCGACACCTGGCTCGAGGATTGGGCCGGGGCGGGCGTGGCCGAGATCGAGGCGTATCTGGCCAAGCACGCCGCGTTCCTGAGGTTCCTCGAATCGCAAGAGGCGTAGCGCCCGACATCCGCGCTACAGTCGCCCCTCACCAGATCGAGGAGGCGACGACGTGAAGCTCAGCTACCTCTGGCGTGGGCTGCCCGGCCATCCGGTGCACCCGCCCCTGACAGACGCGACGATCGGCATCTACACGTTCGCCACGATCGCGGCCCTCGCCGACGTGCTCTCGATCAGCGACGACGCGGCCACGCACGGCTGGTGGCTGGCGCTCCTCGCCGGCCTGATCGTCACCGGCGCCACCGCGCTGACCGGTCTGATCGACTGGCTCGGGATCGAGCGCGGCACGCCGCTCCGCCGCACGGCCACCCTGCACATGATCGCGATGCTGAGCGCGACCCTCTTCTTCCTGCTCGCCGCCCTCGTGGGCAAGGACAGCTTCGACAGCGGCGACATCGGCGCCGGGCCGTTCCTGCTCACGTTGATCGGCTTCGCCCTGCTCACCTTCGGCGGGTGGCTCGGCGGCACGATCGTGTTCGTGCACGGGATGCGGGTGCTGAACCTCGTCGACGAGCCTGCCGGCCGGGCCGCCTCGCCGGTGCCGAAGCCCGAGACGGAGGCGGCCGAGAGGGGCTAGTCGGGCTGGACGAGCCCGAGCGAGCGCTCGAGGGCGCCCTTCGGCTGCGCGCCGATCGCGGCCGCCGCCGGCTCGCCGCCCTTGAACAGGATCATCGTCGGGATCGAGGAGACGCCGTAGTCGAACGCGAGCTTCTGCTCCTCGTCGATGTTCACCTTCACGATCTTGAGCTCGCCGGCGCGTTCCTCCGCGATGCGCTCGAGGACGGGGGAGACGGCATGGCACGGGCCGCACCACTCAGCCCAGAAGTCGACGATCACGGGCGTCTCGCTGTCCAGCACTTCCTGCTTGAAGGTCGATTCGGTGACTGCGTCTGCCATTGATGTCCTTTCGGCTTTCCCAGGGAGGTTCCCGGAACGGACGGATCTCAGTCCTCACCACTATGAACGCCGAACCGGCTCGATCGCTTCCCGAATCTAGAATCGAGGGGCATGTTCACGCCGCTGCCGCCCGTGCCCGACCACGTGGCGCTCGAGGAGGAGATCCTCGACGTCTGGGAGCGCGAGGCCACGTTCGAGGCCCTGCGCGAGCGCAACCGCGAGGGCCCGCCGTGGAGCTTCATCGACGGGCCGATCACGGCCAACAACCCGATGGGCGCGCACCACTGCTGGGGGCGGACGCTCAAGGACGTCTTCCAGCGCTACAAGGCGATGCGCGGCTTCCACCAGCGCTACCAGAACGGATTCGACTGCCAGGGTCTGTGGGTCGAGGTGGGCGTGGAGCGCTCCCTCGGCCTCAATTCGAAGCGCGAGATCGAGGAGTACGGGCTCGCCGAGTTCGCGCGCCGCTGCAAGGAGCGCGTGGCCGAGTACGCCGAGGTCATCACCGATCAGTCGCGGCGCCTCGGCATGTGGATGGACTGGGACAACGACTACTACACATTCTCCGACACGAACATCGAGTTCATCTGGCGGTTCCTCAAGACCGTCCACGAGCGCGGGTGGCTGTACAAAGGGCATCGCTCGGTGGAGTGGTGCCCGCGCTGCGGCACGTCGCTCTCGCAGCACGAGCTGATCAACTCGTACGCGGAGCTCACGCATCCGTCGCTGTTCGTGCGCCTGCCGCTCAAGGACCGGCCGGCCGAGTCGCTCGTCGTGTGGACGACGACGCCCTGGACGCTGCCCGCGAACGTCGCCGCCGCGGTCAAGCCCGACGCCGAGTACGGTCTCTCGGATCGGGGCGACTGGGTGGCGCTGGCGCTCTACCCCGACCTCGTCCCCGTGCGGACCGTGCGCGGCGAGGAGCTCGTCGGCCTCGAGTACGAGGGCCCCTTCGACGCGCTGCCTGCCCAGCAGGGCGTCGTCCACCGTGTTATCCCGTGGGAGGACGTCACACTCGAGGAGGGGACGGGCATCGTCCACATCGCGCCCGGCTGCGGGGCCGAGGACTTCGAGCTCTCGAAGGTGCACGAGCTGCCCGTGCTGACGCCGATCAACGAGGCGGGCCTCTTCTACGGCGACTACGGCGAGTTCGAGGGGCGCAGTACGGAGGACGTCGAGAAGCCCGTCGTCGTCGAGCTCGAACGGCGCGGACGCCTGGTCGAGGCCGGCGCGATCACGCACCGCTACCCGATCTGCTGGCGCTGCGCGACGCCGCTCGTCTTCCGGATCGCCGACGACTGGCTCATCTCCGCGGACGAGATTCGCCGGCCCATGCTCGAAGCGAACGCGACGGTGGCGTGGACGCCCGACTTCTACTCGAAGCGCATGGACGACTGGCTGCGCAACATGGGCGACTGGAACATCTCGCGCAAGCGCTACTTCGGCCTACCGCTTCCGTTCTACCCCTGCGAGTCGTGCGGAAAGCTGAACGTGATCGGCTCGGTGGCCGAGCTCAGGGACCGCGCCACGGCAGGCCTCGAGCAGCTCGAGGAGCTGCACCGGCCCTGGATCGACCAGGTGACGATCCGCTGTGAAGGCTGCGCGGCCGAGGACGTACGGCGAATTCCGGAGGTCGGCGACGCCTGGCTCGACGCAGGCATCGTCCCCTTCGCGACGCTCGGCTGGGAGAACCCGAATCGGGTCGAGCACGGCTACGCGAACGGGGCGTCGGAGGGTTTGTCGGGCGCCGATCTGCCCGATCACGGCTACTGGGAGCAGTGGTTCCCGGCCGACTGGGTCTCGGAGATGCGCGAGCAGATCCGGCTGTGGTTCTACTCCCAGAGCTTCATGGCATTGACGCTCGTCGGTCGCTCCCCCTACCGGCGCGTCCTCACGTACGAGAAGCTGCGCGACGAGACCGGGCGCGAGATGCACCGCTCCTGGGGTAATTCGATCGACGCCGCGGAGGCGCTCGCGAACATGGGCGCAGACGTCATGCGCTGGATGTTCTGCGAGCAGGTGCCGAGCCAGAACCTCAGGTTCGGCTACGGACCGGCAGGCGAGATCCGGCGCCGGCTGCTCACGCTCTGGAACTCGGCCAAGTTCTTCGTCGACTACGCGAACGTCGAGCACTTCGCGCCGTTGTACGGCGAGCGGCCCGACTCCGCCGCGCCGCTCGACCGCTGGATCCTGGCTCGCACCGACCGGCTCGTCGAGGAGATGACCGCCGCCTACGAGCGCTTCTGGACCCCGGCTCTGATCGGCGCCTTCGAGAGCTTCGTCGATGACCTCTCGAACTGGTACATCCGGCGCTCGCGCCGCCGCTTCTGGGAGGGGGAAGAGGCAGCACTTCGCACACTCTGGTACGCGCTCGCGCAGGGCATCCGGACGATCGCGCCCGTGATGCCGTTCCTCGCCGAGCACCTCTGGCGGACCCTCGTCGCGGAGGCGTGCGAGGACGCGCCGCGCTCCGTCTTCCTCGCTGGCTGGCCGGAGTCCGCCGAGGTCGACGAGCAGCTGGTCGCGCAGATGACAGAGGCGAGGCGGGTCGTCGAGCTCGGATGGCAGGCGCGCGGTAAAGCCGGCATCAAGCTGCGGCAGCCGCTGAGGCGACTACTGGTGCGCGGTGCTCCTCTGGCGCGCACGTGTACCGACGTGATCAAGGACGAGCTGCGCGTGAAGGAAGTCGAATTCGACACAGGGCCGGTAGCTCGCGTTCGATTGCTGCCGAACTCACCGGTTCTCGGGCCGCGGCTCGGGGCGAAGTTCAAAGAGGTGACGAGGGCGCTCGCTGATGGCGACGTGGAGCAACTCGATGGAGGCGCGTTACGCGTTGCAGGCGTGATTCTCGGCCCGGACGACGTCATCCGAGGAGAACGGATCGACGTTGCAGGCTGGGAGATCGTCGAGGATGAATCGCGATCCGTGGCCTTGGACACCGAGATCACGGCAGAGCTCGAGCTCGAGGGCCGAGTGCTCGACCTCATCCACCAGCTCAACTCGATGCGGAGGGAGGCCGGACTCGAGCTGACCGACCGCATCGTGGTCACCTTGCCCGAGAAGCACGCCGACCTGCTCGCGCACGCGGACTGGATCAAGCAGGAGGTGCTGGCGGTCGCGATCCAGGCGGACGGCGCGGACGGCGAGCCCCAGATCGCGAAGGCCTGATGCTCTCTCGGCTCGTCGTCGGAGCCGTCGCCGTCCTCGTCCTGGTGGCAGCCGCGGACGCGGTCCGGACGTCCGGCAAGGCGTCACCGGCGCCCGCCGCGGAGAGGAGGCCGACGGTGCGCTGGCTGATCGAGCGGGCGGACGAGACGCGCGGACGACGCGGCGCGCCGTCTCTGCGCGAGGTCGTGGCGGCCTTTCCCGGACCCGGCGGCGGGCGCTACGACGTCTCGCACGTCGCAGCCGCGGTCGACGGCCTGCTCGTCGTCGCGGTCTACCGCATCCACGGTCTCGAACCGATCCGCGCCGCGCTCGAGCTGTGGCGGGCCGGGAGCCTCGTGCGCGCCTTCTCCGTTCAGCCGGGCTCGTTCGCCGGCGGCCTCGGCTTCAGCCCCACGGGCGACGTGATCGCGACCTTCACGCTCGACGGGCGGCCGGCGCTCTACGACCGGCGCGGCCGACACGTGCCGAGCGGCGCGCTCAGGACGTACTAGGAGTGGGAGTCGCGCTCCGCGCGAGGTCCTGCTCGCGCGTGGGCGGAATCCAGCCGCCGGCCTCGATCTGGTAGGGCTTGCCGTCCAGGTACAGCGTCGCCTCGGCCAGCTGACACGCGGCCAGCCAGCGCTGCACGGCGTTCAGCGCCGTCGCCGTGGAGAGGCGCGCGTCCTTCGCCTCGACCATGCGCAGCTCCCAGCGCCCGTCGCCGAGCGGCGCGAGCTCGGCCTCGAAGAGGCCTTTGGCTTCGTCCTGGAGGCACCTGGCGGTGATCTCGTCGGGGGCCTCGATCCGGATTCGTGCGGCGTCCATTGCTCCGTGCGGTCGGAGGGATGCCTCCAGCGTACGACGCCCGGAGGCGTCCTACAACTCCCCGGGCGGCTAGTGCTGGGCCTCGGCGAGCGCGAGCTCGCGGCGCAGCTCGACCGGCAGCCGGAAGGTGACGTCCTCGTCGACCATGCGGTACGGCTCGATCCTCTCCACCCCGTACGCACGGAACCAATCGCAGACACGGGCGACGAGCTTCTCGGGAGCCGACGCGCCGGACGTGACGCCGACCGTCCGGACGCCCGCGAGCCAGGCCGCGTCGATCTCGCTCTCGTCGTCGATCAGATACGAGGCGACTCCGGCGGCGCGGGCTACGTCCACGAGCCGATTCGAGTTCGAGCTGTTGCGCGAACCGATCACGAGGAGCAGGTCGACCTGCTCCAGCATCTCCTTCACCGCCCACTGGCGGTTCGAGGTCGCGTAGCAGATGTCTTCCTTCTTCGGTGCGTGTATCTGCGGGAACCGGCGGCGGAGGACGCCGATGATGTCGGCGGTCTCGTCGACGGAGAGCGTCGTCTGGGTGATGTAGGCGACCCGCGCGTCCGCGCGCAGGTCGAGCGACTCGGCCTCCGCGACGTCCTGCACCAGGACCGTCGCCCCGGGCGCCTCTCCCATCGTTCCCACCACCTCCTCGTGGCCCGCATGCCCGATCAGGACGACCGTGTAGCCGTCGGCCGCGTAACGCCGCGCCTGCACGTGCACCTTGGTCACCAGCGGGCACGTCGCGTCGATCGTGTTGTGGCCGAGCGCGGCGGAGTTGTCGTGAACGGACGGGGCGACGCCGTGCGCGGAGAAGACGATCGTCGCGCCCGGGGGAGCCTCGTTCTCGTTGTCGACGAAGACGGCGCCGCGGGCCTCGAGCTCGCGCACGACGTGCAGGTTGTGCACGATCTGCTTGCGCACGTAGACCGGCGCGCCGTAGTGCTCGAGCGCGAGCTCGACCGTCTCGACGGCGCGCTCGACTCCCGCGCAGTAGCCGCGAGGAGAGGCAAGAAGGACGCGCTCGACCATCGTGTCCAGTGTACTGTCGCGCGGTAGAGGGCTCTGGGAACGGAAAAGCCGGCCGCTCGGGGGGGTCGGCGCGACCGGCCTTTCCAGATTGCTCCCCGCGGCCCACAAAAGACAGGTACGCGGACCTGCGGTTCGCATCGCCCAGTCCGTTCACGCTATCGAGCGTCGGTTCGCTTGCCAATAGGCCGGACGGCCCATCTTTGCAAGGCGCAGGAGTAGCGGCTGAATCACGGAAAGGCGTGCAACGAGCGTAGTCGCGGGGCCTCGACCGCCGAAACGTGCTTCCCTATCATCCGATAAGGCCCAGACGAATCCGGGGGACGGACGGCCAGTGGACTCCGCCAATCAGGCAGTGTTTCTCAACGCGATTCCGCTGCTGGCGCTGGCCTGGTTGTACGTCGCCGCCACCATCGCCGTGGCGCCGTCCGTCTGGAAGGAGCGCGGCGGCCTCCGGGAGGTCGAGCTCGCACCGATGCTCGCCTTTCCGTGCCTCGCCGTCGCAGCCGGCACGCTCGGGATCCTCGTGCTGTTCGAGCGGGAGCCGATCGGCGGCAACGCCTGGGTTGCGCTCCTCGCGATCCTGTGGGTATCGGTGCCGGGAGTCGTGTTCCTCGTCCGGTCAGGCGGTCGCTTCCGCACGTCCGCACGTAAGGACCAGCGCGCCGCGCTCAGCTCGTTCGCGGGCGCGCTCGTGCGAACGGACGATCCGGAGGCGATCGCGCGACTCCTCCTCGACCGGGCGTCGGCGCTGCTCGGCGTTCCGTTCGCCGCGCTGACGCTCGTCGACGGGAACCGCGCTCAGGGCGTGCTCGCGCGGGTCGACGGACGGGACGTGCCGAGCTTTCGCACCGCACGCCTGGATCTCGCCTCCGAGCCGTCCGCCACCGCCAGCGCCGCTTTCGAGGCGGCCCCGGTCGTCGTCTTCGACGTGGCCACGTCCCCCCTCGTGAAGCGCAGGCTCGAGGACGGCGTCGACGTGAAGAGCGCCGCATTCGTCCCGCTCGTCTCGGGAGAGACCGTGATCGCCGTGTTGACCGTCGGTACGACCGGGGAGCATCGGGCGTTCGGCAGCGACGACCTGGCGACCCTCCAGGAGCTGGCGGCCGAGTCGGCGCTCGCGCTCGACCGCACTCGTTCCGTCTCGGCGCTCGGCGGCGCCCTCGAGCGCGAGCGGCTGGTGGCGGAGATCGCGCGCAAGGTGCGGTCCGAGCTCGACGTCGAGGCCGTGCTCAGGGTTGCCGTCGAGGAGACCGGGCGCGCGATCGGTTGTATGCGCTGCTTCGTTCGCCTGGGCGAGATCGGGGAGGCGGGCCCGATCGCCGCCGAGTGGGACGCGCCCGGCGTCGACCCGATCGGAGAGGCGGCGCCGCGACTGCCCGTGATCAATCTCGCCGTCCGCGAGCGGCGCACGGCCGCAGTCGGCGACATCCTCCGCGCGCCAGAGCTCGAGGACCCGACGCTCGGCAGCGTGCAGGCCCTGGTCGACCTCGGGACGCGCGCCGTCCTCGCCACACCGATCATCGTCTTCGACTCGACGATCGGCGTGCTCGGGGTGCACCGGCCGGACACGACCGTCTGGTCGGCGGACGACGTCTCGCTGGTCGAGGCGGTCGCGCAAGAGCTCGGACTCGCCGTCCACACGGCCAGGCTCCTCGAGCAGAACGAGCGCCGCCTCGGGCAGGACTCCGCACTGCTCCAGGCCGCTCAGGCGGTGACCAGCGAGCTCGAGCCCGCGCTCGTCCTCCAGCGCTTGGTCGACGAGGTCGCCGGCCTGCTCCGCGGCGATGCCGCCGACTGCTACCTCCTCGACCCCGAGCGGCGCGTGCTCCGCTGCGCAGCGGTGCACGGACTCACGCCGGACCTCGTCGGCTTCGAGTTCCCGGCCGACCGGGGCCTGTCGGGTGAGGCGCTCGCGCGGGGACGACCTGTGATCGCGGCCGACTACGAGCGGGTGAGCGAGTCCGTGCCGAACCCGGCGTATGCCGAGTTCTCGCGCGCGATCGTGGCGCCCGTGATCTGGTCGGGCGAGCCGCGCGGCGTGCTCGGCGTGGGTTCGAGGGCCGGTGGGCGCGCATTCGACGAGACGGACGGAGAGGTGCTCGAGGCGTTTGCCAGCCTCGCGTCGCTGGCGCTTCGCAACGCCGAGGCCTTCGAGGAGCGCTCCCGCCAGGCCCGCGTTCAGCGCGGCTTCTACCGCATCGCCTCCGTCCTCGCCCGGCCGCTCTCGCTGGCCGCCACGCTCGACGCGGTGGCGCAGGCGGCGGCCGAGACCTTCGGAGGGGACTTCGCGGCGGTGCTGATGCCGCGCGCGTCGGGCCTCGAGCTCGCCGGCGCGCAGGCCCTCCCGCAGCCCCTCGCCGACACGCTCGCGGCGGGTGTCTCGAGCGCCGAGGCCGCGCTCCACGCCGCCGCCGCCGAGCGTCGCGTCCTCGCGGCTCCTTCGGTTGCCGGCGACGATCGTTTCGAGCTCGAGTGGCAGCAGCTCGCGGAGCACGTGGGCTACCGCTCGCTGCTCGCCATTCCGGTCGAGTCGCCGCGCGAGCACGAGACGTCGGGCCTCGGGATCGTCTTCTTCGCCGAGGAGCGCCGGTTCTCCGACGACGACCTCGAGCTTGCCGACCAGCTCGCGAGCGCCGCGCGAGGTGCGCTCGATCGCAGCGCCCTCTACGAGGAAGAGCGCCGAGCCCGCTCGCTCGCGCAGCAGCTCGCGCGCATGGGAAGCCTGCTTGCCACCGAGCTCGACCCGGCCGCCGTGCTCGAGGAGGTCGTGCGGCAGGCGCCGAGCCTCGGGGACGTCGAGGCGTGCGTGATCCGCGTGCTGGAGGGCGAGGAGCTCGTCGTCAGCGCCGCGGAGGGCGAGGGCGTCGAGGCGGTGCTCGGTGCCCGCTCGCCCGCGACCGGCTGGCTCTCGGGCGACGTCATCCAGTCCCGGGCGCCGCTTGCGCTGGCCGACGCGGGCGGCGACGAGCGCCTCGCCGGCTCCGATCCGCTGCTCGCGCTCGGATACCGAGCGTTCCTCGGCGTGCCGCTCGTCGCGCCCCAGGGCGGAATGCACGGCGTCCTGGCGGTCTACGCGCGCCGACCCAAGGACTGGCGGGAGGAGGAGGTCGAGGCCCTGCTCGCGCTCGCGGCCAATGCGTCCGCCGCTCTCTCGAACGCCGAGCTGTACCAGCGCGTAACGCTTGCGAAGGAACAGGCGGACGCGATCCTGTCCAACATCGCCGACGGGATCGTGGCGGTCGACCGCGAAGGCAGCGTGGTGCTCTGGAACAGCTCGGCCGAGCAGATCACGGGCGTGCCGGCCAAGGAGGCGGTCGGCCGCACGCCGATCCAGGTGCTGGGACGCAATCTGGAGACGGGCGGAACCGGCTCGACGTCGGGCGACCGTCTCGTCTCGATCCTGCGCAGCGGCGAGGAGGTCTGGCTCTCGCTCACGGAGGCGATCATGCGCGACCCGGCCGGAGCCGTCGCCGGCCGCATCTACGCCTTCCGCGACATCTCGACCGACCGGCTGGTCGAGGAGCTGAAGTCCGAGTTCGTCTCGACCGTCTCGCAGAAGCTGCGCCGGCCGCTGACCTCGATCTACGGCTTCGCCGAGACGCTCCTGCGCCGCGACGTGCTCTTCGGCGAGGAGGAGCGGAGCACCTTCCTCGGCTACATCGCCTCGGAATCGGAGCGGCTGACGACGATCGTGGACGAGCTGCTCAACGTGGCCCAGCTCGACGCGGGCGACCTTCAGGTGAACCTGAGCCCGATCGACGTCGGCCCCGTCCTGTCGGAGGTGGTGGCCAGCGCGCAGCAGAACGGTGCGACCGGGCACGAGTTCGTCGTCGACATCGGCGAGGAACCGCTCGCCGCCACGGCCGACCGGGACAAGCTGCGCCAGGTCCTCTCGAACCTGGTCGACAACGCGGTCAAGTACTCCCCCGGGGGAGGAACCGTGACCGTCGCGGCCCGCCGGCGCGGCGGCGCGATCGAGGTCAGCGTCGCCGACCAGGGCATCGGCATCCCGCACTCGGAGCGCCAGCGGATCTTCCGGAAGTTCTACCGCGCCGACTCCGGCGCGAGCCGGGAGGGTGTCGGCGGGGGCACCGGGCTCGGCCTCTTCATCGCCGAGGGGCTCGTGAAAGCGATGGGCGGCGGGCGGATCGAGGTCGAGTCGAGCGAGGGTGAGGGCTCGACGTTCACCTTCGAGCTCCCCCCGGCCGGCGCTGCGGGCGCCGAGATCGTGACTGAGTCGGAGAAGCAGCGGGTATAACGTGCCGAGGTGAATCGCTCTGCGATGCCGATCCGCGTGCTCGTAATCGACGACGAGGCGCCCATCCGCCTCCTTTGCCGCGTCAACCTCGAGGCGGAGGGAATGGAGGTGCTCGAGGCCGACGACGGGCCGACCGGCCTCGACGTCGCGAAGGCGAATCTCCCCGACGTGATCCTCCTCGACGTGATGATGCCGGGACTCGACGGTTGGCGGGTGGCGGAGCAGCTGATCGACGACTCCGACACGAGCCGGATCCCGATCATCTTCCTCACGGCGCGGGCCGAGTTCCGGGACCGCGCGCGCGGGCTCGACATCGGCGGCGTGGACTACATCACGAAGCCGTTCAATCCGGTCGACCTGGCCGGCCTCGTGCGCAGCCTGCTCGACCGGCTCAGCCGAGGCGAGCGCGACGACCTGCGCCGCGAGAAGCTGTCAGACCTGCGGGCGCTGATGGAGGGCGAGTAGCCCGGGACTCCGCCTGCGGCGACTAGGTGCCGGCGAAGTTGGCCGTGACGACGGTGGCGCCGCCGTAGCCGGCAAACGTGCCGACGACCGCGCCGACGCCGACGCGGCGGAAGCCCGGCCGCAGGAGGTTGGCCCGGTGCGGCGGGCTGGTCAGCCAGGCGCGAACGATCGCCTCCGCGCGCGCGTAGGCGCCGGTTCCCCACGCGAGGTTCTCGCCGACGCGGGGGCCTCGCGCGCCGAAGCTGGCCAGGCGGCGGGCGACCTGACCGTGACTGAAGTAGTTGCGCCGGAGCATGTCGCTCGAATGGGAGCGGGCGGCCCGGCGGAGCCTCGCGTCGACGCGAAGCGGCTGCAGCCCGTGGGCGGCGCGGGTGCGATTGATCTCGCTGAGGAGCGCCGCCTCGTTCGAGGTCAGCGATCCCGCCGAAGCGGGAGTGGAGAGCCAGCACGCGCAAACGGCGGCGACGGCAACGAGGAAATGAGTTCTCCGCACTGGGGGAAGCGGGGGAGCAGGGGGGAAGTTCGTGGACTTGCCGGCCGCGCAATGTTAGCGAAGTCTGAAGAAACTGCAAGCTCAGCGCGCGGTCTGGGCGAGCAGGATCCCGGCGAGGATAACCGCTCCGCCGGATAGCTGCGCCGGGCTCAGCGACTCTCCGAGCCACGCGTAGGCGACGAGCGTGGCGGCGACCGGCTCGAGCATCGCCACGATCCCGACGCGCGTCGCGGAGATGTGCCGCAGCGCGCCGACGACGAGGCCGAACGGCAGGATCGTTCCGAGTACGATCATCCAGAGCATCAGCGCCCAGACGGGCAAGTGCGCACCGGCCAGGTTCCCGAGCAGCGAGACGTCGCGGCCGATGATCTCGCCGGGAAAGCTCCAGAGCGGTTGGATGATCGCCCAGAAGAGGGCGCCGAACAGGAAGCCGTAGAGCGAGAGGGACACCGGGTCGCGTCGGCCGACCGCCCGCTCGGCGAGCAGGATGTAGAGCGCGAGCATGAGCGCGGCGGCGAGTGAGGCCGCGACGCCGAGACCGTCGAGCGCGACGCCGTCCCAGATCTTCACGACGAGCGCGAGCCCGGCGAGCGCGAGCGCGAGGGCGGCCCAGACCCGTCGGCGAACGGGCTCGTGCATGGCGAAGCGGGCCCAGAGCGCGACGAGCAACGGTGCCAGGTACTGGATCAGAAGGGCGATCCCGATCGGCAGGCGATGGATCGCGAAGAAGTAAAACCACTGCAGGAGGGCGAGCCCGGCGATCCCGAATACGATCAGGAACGGCAGCTCGCGCCGTGTCACCCGGAGGCTGGCCCGGGCGAAGAGCAGCACGACGATCGCAAGCCCGGCGAGCGCGCCCGTCAAGCGCACCTGTGTGAGGCGGAGCGAGGAGAGACCCGTCTCGAGGATCACCTTCGAGACCGTGCCGTTGACGGCGAACAGCGCCGCCGCCGTCCACACCATCGCGTAGCCGAGAACGGGCCGCGGCTCCGACGGCGGCCCCGCGGCGGGCAGGATCGGCTCGACCACGAGCGGGACGGTAGCATGGCTCAGGAAGCGCCGAGTCGGTATATTCCGAGTCGGTGAATACCGAGCTAGGAAATCCGTTTCGCTACGGGGACGTCGCGCGCGGCCCGTTCTTCACCGACCGCGAGACGGAGCTGTCCGCGCTGGTCGCCGACATTCGCAGCGGCCAGAACGTCGTCATCATCTCGCCGCGGCGGCACGGGAAGACCTCGCTCGTCCTTCGGGCCGTCGAGCGCCTGCGGCGCCAGAAGGTCCTCGTCGCGTACCTCGACCTCTTCCGGTCGCCGTCGAAGGAGCGCCTCGCGGATCACCTGGCCGAGGCGATCCACGACGGGTTGGTGGCGCCGGTCGAGCGCGCCGTGCGCAAGGCCGCCGCGGTCTTCGCCCAGCTGCCGGTCGCGCCACGCCTGACGATCACCGAGACCGGAAGACCGGCGCTCGAGTTCACCACGTTCGAGCGTTCCGAGGACGTGGACCGGACACTCGAGGCGCTGCTCGAGCTCCCGCAGCAGATCGCGACGGAGCGGGGCCGCCGCGTCGCGGTGATCTTCGACGAGTTCCAGGAGATCCTCTCGATCGACCCCGACCTGCCCGGTCTGATGCGGGCCTCGTTCCAGCAGCAGAGCGAGGTCGCGCACGTGTTCCTGGGCAGCCGCCGGCATCTGATGGAGCAGCTCTTCACGAGCGACAAGGCGGCTCACCTCTACCGGAGCGCGAAGCCGCTGCCGCTCGGGCCGATCCCGCGCGACGACTTCGCCGCCTTCATCCGCTCCCGCTTCGACGCGACGGCGCAGCGAATCGAGGCGGAGGCCGTGGAGCGGATCCTCGATCTCACCGACGGCCACCCGTACGACACGCAGGAGCTCTGCTACTTCACCTGGGCGCGCGCGAACGCCGCGCGAGTCTCCGCCGGGCCGGCGCTCGTGGACGAGGCGCTCGACGAGGTGCTCAAGGCCGACTCCTCCCGCTTCACGACGCTGTGGGAACGCCTCTCCTCGCATCAGCGCCTCGTGCTGACGGCCCTCGCCCGCGAGACCGGGCCGGTCTTCTCGGAGGCGTACCGACGCCGCCACAAGCTCGGCTCGTCCTCCACGGTGGCGTACTCGCTCGAGCGGCTCGCCGACCAGGAGCTCGTCGATTCCCAGGAGGGGCGCTACCGGCTGCCGGACGTGTTCCTGCGCGCCTGGGTCGCGCGGCTCGCGGCGAGCTCCGACCGGTGATGCCGCATGGCTGCTGTACGCTCCTTCCAACGCCGACGGGGCGAGGCTCAGCCTGGTTAGAGCGCCGCGTTTGGGACGCGGAGGTCGCCGGTTCGAATCCGGCCGCCCCGATCTTTCGAAGTTGTCGCGCGGCAGGTCAGCTCGTAGGCTCGAGCTCCTCGCGTTCCTCCTCCTCGCGCATGAACCGGAAGAAGAACAGCGTGAAGCCCGCGAAGAAGACGACCGCCTGCTCGGCCGACATCGTGATCCCGGCGATCTGCTGGTCCATGAGCGCCGACAGGCCCCAGAGCCGCTCCCCCTCCTCGTAGTACGCATAGACCGGCTCGGGGAGGAGCGCGAGCAGCAGGCCGAGCGGGCTTCCGAGCAGGAACGCGGCGAAGAGGTAGACCGCGCGCGTGCTCGATTGCAGGCGCCGCGGCTGATCGTGGATCACCGGCCACCAGAGCAGGCAGCCCGTCACGAAGTAGGTCGCGTGCTCGAGGTGCAGGAGCGCGTCGTGCTCGAGCGCCGCGTCGTACGCGAGCGGCAGGTGCCACAGGAAATACGTCGCGAGCCAGAGGGGGAGCGCGACCGCCGGATGGGTCAGAGGACGGACGGCCGGCACGGCTCCGAGAGCGGCCGCGAGCGCCGGGGGCAGGCCGAGCACGATCAGCAGCGGCGCCCATTCGGCGAGGACGACGTTCTGGAGCAGGTGTGCGACGAGGAGGTGGTACGACAGCGCGTCGAGCGGCGTCACCGCGGTCGCGAGCAGCAGCGCGCCGCCGAGCGCGAAGCACGCGATGCGCCACGGCGGGGCCGGGTGCCGGCGCATCGCGAGCGCGTATCCGAGCCCTAGCGCGGCGAGGGCGGCGGCCACCTCGATGTGGGAGTTCCACGAGTACGGCTCGGGGCGCATTCATCGCCACGCTACGCTCGGTCCGAGCGTGCCGTCGGGCCAACGAGTCCGCTCCGCGTAGGCCGCTAAGCTTGGGCGCGCGCGTCCGTGGTGTAGTGGTAACACAAGAGCCTTCCAAGCTCTGGTCACCGGTTCGAATCCGGTCGGACGCTTCGGAGCCGAGGGTCAGGCCTTATGCTCGCGGGATGCTGCCCGAGCGCGTCGTTCGGTTCCGCGCCCGTACGATTCTCGTCCTCCTCGGCATCGTCCTGGCCGTGGTCGCGCTGCTCGAGGTGATCCTCCTCGCGCGCCAGGTCATCACGTGGATCTTCATCGCCGTCTTCCTCGCTCTGGCCCTCAATCCGCTCGTCGAGTGGTTCCAGCGGCACGGAATCCGCCGCCGCGGGCTCGCGATCGGGGTCACCTACCTCGGCGTGCTCGGGCTGATCTCCGCGCTCGCCGGCGCCGTCCTGCCCAACCTGATCGACGAGGTGAACAGCTTCGTCGACGCTCTGCCCGGCTACGTGGAGGATCTGACCAGGGGCCGGGGCCCCTTCGGCTTCCTGGAGACGGACTACCAGATCGTCGAGCGGGTTCGCGAGTTCGTGAGCGACGGCGGCGCCGCCCGGCTGCTCGGGTTCTCCGGTGCCGCCGTGGCGGTCACGAAAGGTGTGCTGACGGTGATCGTCGCCACGATCACGATCGCGGTGATGACGTTCTTCATGCTGCTCGAGGGTCCGGCCTGGATCGAGCGCGCCTACGGGCTCCTGCCCGACGGCTCGCAGGCCCGCTGGCGAGAGGTCGGACGCCGGATCTACCGTACGGTCGGCGGCTTCGTCACCGGCGCGCTGACGATCTCGCTCATCGCCGGTGTGACCTCGTCGATCCTCCTCAGCGTGCTCGGCGTGCCGTACGCGTTCGCGCTCGGACTGGTCGTCGCGTTGCTCGACTTCATCCCGCTCGCGGGCGCCACGATCGCGACGGTGCTGGTGAGCACGATCGCGTTCCTCGACTCGACGCCGGTCGGCATCACGGTGCTCGTCTACTTCATCGTCTACCAGCAGGTGGAGAACCACTTCCTCTACCCGGTCGTCTACTCCCGCACCGTGCAGCTCTCCCCGCTCGCGATTCTCATCGCCGTCCTGATCGGCGCCTCGATCGCCGGCATCCTCGGCGCCCTCGCGGCGATCCCGGTGGCGGGGACGATTCAGGTGCTGCTGGTCGACTACCTCCAGCATCGGAGAGCCCCGCTGGACCCGGGCGAGATCGAGGTGCCTCCCGCGCCCGTGTAGCGCAACCAGCCTGGGCTAAAGGCGCAAGCGCTCCCCGCCGATGATCGGTGCATGTCCGGACTGGGGTCGAGGCTGCTCTTGCCTGTACTGGTGGCGCTCTTCGCGCTCGTCGGCGCGACTTCGACCGCCGGCGGCGCAACGGCACCGCAGGCTCGGGTGGCGACGTCGTTCGAGGCATCCGTGCTCGGCGAGATCAACGCACTCCGGGCCCGGCACCAGCTCGCTCCGCTGCGCATGAACGACAGGCTCGCGGCCGCGGCCGGCGCGCACTCGCAGGCGATGGCCCGGCAGGGTTTCTTCCGGCACGAATCCGCCGACGGGTCGTCGTTCTGGAAGCGCGTGCAGCGGTTCTACGGCTCCAGGGGCTACGGGTACTGGTCGGTGGGCGAGAACCTGCTCTGGTCTTCGCCGAGCATCGACGCCGCCGGCGCGCTCAGCATGTGGCTGAAGAGCCCGCCCCATCGCAAGAACCTGCTCTCGCCCCAGTGGCGCGAGATCGGGCTCTCGGCCGTCCACGTCGCCTCGGCCCCCGGCACGTTCAACGGGCTCGAGGTCACGATCGTGACCGCCGACTTCGGCGTTCGCAGGTAGCGGACCCCGGCGATACCCTTTCGCCGCGCGCCTGTAGCTCAGTTGGATAGAGCGGCGGCCTTCTAAGCCGCGGGTCGGGGGTTCGAATCCCTCCAGGCGCATCGCGCCTCGTTGGTCCGTTTGTGCGAAACGGCGCGTGACACCCGGGGTTTCGTCCGGGGTGCGGCGCGGGTAGGCCTCCAGGCCGTGGCGCGGCCGGCGGCAATCCTGGATCTGGACGGAACGCTGGTCGACACCAACTACCACCACGCGCTCGCGTGGTACCGCGCCTTCCCCCAGCACGGGCTCGTGCTGCCGGTCTGGCGCATCCACCGCCACATCGGCATGGGCGGCGACCAGCTCGTCGCCGCCCTGGCCGGGGAGCGGGTCGAGCGGGAGGCGGGCGACGGCATCCGCGCTGCCGAGAAGGCGCTCTATCTGGCGCTGATCGAGGAGACCGAGCCGCTCCAGGGCGCCAGGGAGCTCGTCGCGATGCTGAAGGAGCGCGGCCATGCGGTCGTCCTGGCCAGCTCTGCGAAGCAGAACGAGCTCGACCACTACCTCGACCTCCTCGACGTCCGCGACCTGGCCGACGCGTGGACGAGCTCGGCCGACGTGGAGGCGACTAAGCCGGAGCCCGACCTCGTGCTCGCGGCGATGGAGAAGGCCGGCGCGGAGGACGCCGTCATGATCGGCGACACGACCTGGGACTGCAAAGCGGCCGGCCGCGCGGGGATCGAGACGATCGCCGTCATGACGGGAGGCTTCTCCGAGCAGGAGCTGCGCGATGCGGGCGCCGTCGCGGTCTTCGAGTCTCTCCCCGACCTGAGGGACCGCCTGGACGAGACCCCGCTATCCTCCACGTAATCGAGGTGGCGGTAGCTCAGTTGGTAAAGCCCAGGGTTCAGCCGCGAAAAGTGCTTCGCACTTTCCGCGGGGAGGACCTCGTCAGATAGGCGCTATCCTCGGCGTGCACGCGGTGGCGGTAGCTCAGTTGGTAGAGCCCCGGGTTGTGGTCCCGGTGGTCGGGGGTTCGAGTCCCCTCCGCCACCCCTCGTCCGCCGAGTCAGTGTCGTGAAGCCGTCGCCGTTCCTCGCCGAGATCACGCAGCTCGATCCCGAGCACGATCATCTGCGCATCGTCTACCTCGACTCGTGCTTCGAGTTCCCGCTCGACACGACGCTCTCGCTCCAGCTCGCGTTCTTCCGCACCTACGCGGTCCCGAGCATCGGCCGCCTCCTCGACTCCACGCAGGAGTTCGCGCTCCGCGCGCAGCGCCGTTACGACGACACCGAGCTGCTGATCGCCGAGTTCGTCGAGTACGGCTACGACTCCCCGCGGGGGAGGGCGGCGATCCGCCGGATGAACCGCCTCCATGGACGGCATCCGATCGCAAACGACGACTACCTCTACGTGCTCTCCGCGATGGTGCTCGAGCCGATCCGCTGGAACGAGCGCTTCGGGTGGCGGGCCCTCGTCGACCAGGAGCGGCAGGCCGCCTTCCACTTCTGGCGCCGGGTCGGCCGGATGATGGGAATCGACGAGATCCCGGCCACGCTCGAGGAGCTCGATGCCTTCAATCGGCGCTACGAGGAGGAGCGCTTCGCGTTCACGGACGAGGGGCGGCGCGTCGGGATCGCGACCCGCGATCTCTTCGTGAGCTGGTTTCCGTGGCTCCCGCGGCGGCTGGGCCATCGCGCGATCTACGCCTTGCTCGACGAGCGGCTGCTCGACGCGTTCGGCTTCCCGCACCCGACGGCGGCGGAGCGGCGCGCTGTCGAAGGCGCGCTCCGCGCCCGCGCGCGCCTCGTGCGACTGCTGCCGCCGCGGCGGAAGCCCCGCCTGCGAACCGAGCTACGCCGGCGGAGCTATCCGAGCGGCTACAGGATCGAGGAGCTCGGGCCGCACGTCGACCTCGGCAGCGCGTGAAGGTGCTCGCCTCGAGGCGCTTTCCGGGCCCGGCCTTCGCGGAGCTGCGGGACGTGGAGCTGCTCGACGGGCCCTTGCCCGAGGCGCTCGGCGGCGGCCGGCCGGGCGTCCGCGCCCTGGCCGTCGTCGGCGAGCGCGTCGACGCGCCCGTCCTCGACCTCGTGCCCGACCTCGAGCTCGTCGCCAACTACGGCGTCGGCTACGACGGCGTCGACGTCGCGGCCTGCCGTGAGCGCGGCGTGACGGTCACGAACACGCCCGGCGTCCTCGACGGGGCGACGGCGGATCTCGCCTTCGCGCTCATCCTCGCCTCTCGCCGCCGCGTCGTCGAGGGCGACGGCTTCGTGCGCGCCGCCAAGTGGCGGAGCGGGTGGGCGGTGGGCGAGCTGCTCGGCGAGGACGTGAGCGGCGCGACGCTCGGCATCGTCGGCCTGGGCCGCATCGGCCGCGCCGTCGCCGGCAGGGCGCGCGCGTTCGACATGCGCGTCCTCTACGCCCAGCGGCACCGGCTCTCACCCGCGGACGAGCGCGATCTCGGGGTCGAGCACCGGGAGCTCGACGACCTGCTCGCGGAGGCCGAAGTCGTCACGCTGCACGTCCCGCTGACGCCCGAGACGCGCGGCCTCGTCGATTCGCGGCGGCTCGCACTGATGCGTCCGGGAGCCTGCCTCGTCAACACCGCCCGCGGGGAGATCGTG
>JBOHAW010000202.1:0-9412 GCA_050697975.1 Gaiellaceae bacterium | reverse complement strand
CGCGCGAGCCGGCGCACGCCGGCGGGCATGAACGGCCGCGCGAGTGCCACCGCGACCGTCCGTGCGCTCGCACCGTGCAGCCGCCGGTAGGCGCCGAGCTCGCCGCGAAGCTCCGCCAGTCGGCCGTGCGTGAGCAGGTCGGCGTAGTAGGCGCCGAGGTAGCCGTGGTAGCCCGCGAGCACCTCGTCGGCTCCCTGGCCGTCGAGCATCACCTTCAGGCCGGCCTCGCTCGCAGCGCGCATCACGTACCACTGGGCGACGATGCTCGTGGAGCCGAACGGCTCGTCCTGCGCCTCGACGATCGCGGGCAGCGACGCGACGACGTCCGAGTCCGTGAAGGAGATCCAGTGCGCATCGGCTCGGATGCGCTCGACCACGGCCTCCGCGTACGGCCGCTCGTCGAAGCCGGGGTCCGCGAACCAGGCGGTGAAGGTCCGCTGGCGCTCGCCCACGGGGCGCGCGTTCTCGGCCTCCGTGCGCAGGAGGTGGTCGACGCCGCAGGCGATCGCCGAGGAGTCGATGCCGCCCGACAGGCACGTTCCCACGGGGACGTCGCTGCGGAGCCGCAGCCGCACCGCGTCGAGGAAGAGCTCGCGCAGCCGAGGCGCCGGATCGCCCGGCTCCGGTTCGCGTGGCGCGAGGCGCCAGTAGCGCCAGCGGCGCAGGCCGGCGGGCCCGAACGTGAGCGAGTGGGCGGGCGGCAGGCGGACGATCCCGGCGAAGAACGTCTCCTCGGTGTGGTCGAGGTGGCCCTGCTCGATGTAGTCGCGGACGGCGCGCTCGTTCGCCTCCAGCGGGGTCTGGGGATCCGCGCGGAAGGCTTTCAGCTCGCTCGCGAAGGCGAAGCGCCCGCCGTGGTGGCGGTAGTAGAACGGCTTCACTCCGAAACGGTCGCGCGAGCAGAAGAGGGTGCGGCGGTCGGCGTCCCAGAGGGCAAGCGCCCACATGCCGTTGAAGCGCTCGACGCAGCGCTCGCCCCACTCGCGGTAGGCGGCGAGGATCACCTCCGTGTCGGTGGCGCTCCGGAAGCGGTGCCCCTTCGCCTCGAGCTCGGCGCGCAGCTCGCGGTAGTTGTAGACCTCGCCGTTGTGGAGGAGCCGCATGCGCCCGTCCTCGCTCGCGAACGGCTGCATGCCCGCGTCGGAGAGGTCGATGATCGCGAGGCGCCGGAAGCCGAGCGCGACGTTCTCGTCGTTGAACTCGCCGCGGCCGTCGGGGCCGCGGTGGTCGAGCTCGGAGGCCATGCGCTCGACCGTCTCCGCGTCGCCGGGCCGTCCCAGGGCGACGACGCCGCAAATCCCGCACATCTAGGACGCACCCACGCCGCCCGATTGTAGGTCGAGGATACGATGGCCGCCGTCGTGAACCTGAGCGGAAACCGCTTTCTCGTCACCGGCGGCTCGGGCTTCATCGGGTCGCACGTCGTCGACGGGCTCGTCGATGCCGGTGCGGCCGAGGTGGTCGTCTTCGACCAGGCGGTGCGGAGCGAGAACCTCGAGCGCGCGCTCGAGAGCGGCCGCGTGACCGTCGTCGAGGGCGACGTCACCGACCCCGGCCGGCTCGCGGAGGCCATGGCCGGGATCGGCGGCGTCTTCCACATGTCGGTGCTCCCGCTCGGGGCGTGCGTGGAGAACCCGCGCCTCTGCCACGAGGTCAACGTCACCGGCACGCTGAACGTGCTCGAGGCCGCGCACGTGGCGGGGGTGCGCAAGGTCGTCTACTCGTCGGCCTCGTCCGTCTACGGGGACACGCCCGAGACGATGGACGAGTCGCACCCGCTGAACGCGCGCACGATGTACGGCGCCAGCAAGGCGGCGGGCGAGTTCTACGTGCGCGCCTTCAACGACATGTACGGGCTCGAGTACGTGACGCTGCGCTACATGAACGTCTACGGGCCACGCCAGGAGGGCGGGCTCGTGGTCGCCGTCACCCGTCGCATCCTCTCCGGCGAGCCGCCCGGGATCAGCGGGGACGGCAGCCAGTCCTTCGACTTCGTCCACGTCGCGGACGTCGCCGGCGCCAACCTACACGCGATGGCCTCGGACGTGAGCGACGACGCCTTCAACGTCGGCAGCGGCACCGAGGTGACGGTGCGCGAGATCGTCGAGAAGCTGCTCGAAATCACCGAGTCGGACGTCGAGCCCGAGTACCGGACGGACGAGCGCGTCCTGATGATGCGGCGCGTCGGCAGCAACACCCGCGCGAAGGAGCGGCTGGGCTGGGAGGCCGGCCGCGACCTCGACGACGGCCTGCGCGACGTGGTCGACTCGCTGCGGGCCGCGCAGGCGGCGCGTTGAAGATCCTCGTCACCGGCGCGACCGGCTTCATCGGCAGCCACCTCCTGCCGGCGCTCACGGACGCGGGCCACGAGGTGGTCGCGCTCGCCCGCGACGGCCGTGGCCTCGCCGGCCGAGACGCGATCGCCGTCGTGGAAGCGGATCTGAGCCGCCCGCTCGACCGCGGCACGATTCCCGCAGTCGACGCGGCGATCCATCTTGCGCAGGCGAACGTGCCGTTCCCCGACGGGGCGCGGGAGCTCTTCCGCGTCAACCTCCTGAGCACGCAGGAACTGCTCGAGGCCGCCCGCGAGGCGGGCGCCACCCGTTTCCTCTACACCTCGTCGGGCTCGATCTACGGGCTCGGCGAGGGTGCGGTCGCCGAGGACGACCCGCGCCGGGCGACCGACTTCTATCCCGCGACGAAGCAGGCCAGCGAGGCGCTCGTGCGCGCGTATGCCCCGTTCTTCGGTACGACGATCCTGCGGCCCTTCGCCCCCTACGGGCCGGGACAGAACGGCCGGCTGATCCCGGGCCTGATCGGGCGCGTGCGCGACGGGCGGCCGGTGACGCTCAACGGGGGCGGGCGGCCTCGCCTGACGCCGATCTTCGTCGACGACGCCGTCCGCGTGATCCTCGCGGCGCTCGAGACGGACGGCAATCACCTCGTCAACCTCGCCGGGGACGAGGTCGTGAGCATTCGCGATCTCGGCGAGCTGATCGGTGAGGCGCTCGACCGCGAGCCGGTGTTCGAGGACGGCGGCTCGGGCGCCGGCGACCTGATCGGCCTGAACGCGCGCATGCACGAGCTGTACTCGCCCGGACGGCTCGTCCCGCTGCGCGACGGCCTGCGCGCGACGGTGCTCGCCGAAGCGATCGCCTGATGTGCGGCATCGCCGGCATCGCCAGCCTGAACGGGCGTCCAGTCGAGCCGGAGGAGCTCGAGCGCATGCGCCGGTCGCTCCGCCACCGCGGTCCCGACGACGAGGGCTCCTGGGTCGGGCCGGGCATCGGCCTCGTCAACCTCCGCCTCGCCATCCTCGACCTCTCGCCCGCCGGGCACCAGCCGATGGCGAACGACGACGAGTCGGTCGTACTCGCCTACAACGGGGAGCTCTACAACTTCCTGGAGCTGATGCCGGAGCTCGAGGCCCGAGGCCATCGCTTCCGCTCCCGCTCGGACACCGAGGTCGTGTTGCGCGCCTACGAGGAGTGGGGGCGCGAGTGCGTCCACCGCTTCAACGGCATGTTCGCGTTCGCGGTCTGGGACGCGCGGCGGCGGCAGCTCTTCCTCGCGCGCGACCGCTTCGGGATCAAGCCGCTCTACTACGCCGTGCACGACGATCGGCTCCTCTTCGGCTCCGAGGTCAAGGCGCTGCTCGAGGCCGGGCTGCCGGTGGGCGTCTCGCCCGAGGCGCTCGTCGAATACTTCACCTTCCAGAACGTGCTCTCGGACCGCACCCTCTTCCGGGGCGTGCGGCTCCTGCCCGCGGGCCACACGCTGACGCTCGAGGACGGCCGGCTCGCCGCCGAGCGCTACTGGGACCTCGAGCTCGACCCGGACGAGAGCGTGACCGAGGCGGACTGGACGGAGCGAACCCGCGCTGTCTTCGAGGAGGCGGTCACGCGCCAGCTCGTCAGCGACGTCCCCGTCGGGAGCTTCCTCTCGGGCGGCATGGACTCGGCGTCGATCGCCGCCGTCGCGAGCCGCTCGATTCCGCGCCTGATGACGTTCACCGGCGGCTTCGACCTCTCCTCGGTGACGGGGATGGAGCTCGTGTTCGACGAGCGGGCCGACGCGGAGCACATCGCGAGCACGTTCCGCACCGAGCACTACGAGATGGTCATGCACGCGGGCGACATGGCCTGGGTGCTGCCGGAGCTGATCTGGCACCTCGAGGACCTGCGCGTCGGCATGTGCTACCAGAACCACTACATCGCCCGGCTGGCCTCCAAGTTCGTCAAGGTCGCGCTGGCCGGAACGGGCGGCGACGAGCTGTTCGCGGGGTATCCCTGGCGTTACGACCTCGTCGCGGACGCGGCCTCCGACGGCGATTTCGACCGCCGTTACTACGAGTACTGGATGCGGCTCGTGCCCGACGCGGAGAAGGCGGACTTCTTCGCGCCCGAGATCTCCGGCGCGGTCTCCGCCGACCTTCCGTTCGAGGTGTACCGGAGCGTGCTCGAGCCGGTCGCCGGCCTCGATCCCGTCGCCAAGGCCCTCTACTTCGAGGCGAAGACGTTCCTGCACGGACTCCTGCTCGTGGAGGACCGCGTCTCGATGGCGCACGGCCTCGAGGTGCGCGTGCCCTTCCTCGACAACGAGCTCGTCGAGCTGGCCCGGCGCATGCCCTCGCGCCTCAAGCACGCCGACGCGGGCGGCAAGCGCATCCTGCGGCGTGCGATGGAGGGGCTCCTGCCCGCCGAGATCCTGGAGAAGCCGAAGCAGGGCTTCAGCCCTCCCGACGAGTCGTGGTACCGCGGGCACTCGATGGAGCTGATCCGCGAGACGCTGCTCGACCGCAGGAGCCTCGAGCGGGGCTACTTCCAGCCGGCCTTCATCAGGCGCGTGCTCGACGAGCACCTCCACGGGCGCACGAACCACCGTCTCCTGATCTGGTCGCTCCTCTGCTTCGAATGGTGGAACCGCCTCTTCCTCGACGGGGAGTCGACCGCGCGCCATCAGGTCTGGCACAGCGCGATCGCAGCGGAGCGCGGCGTCCCGAGCGGCTGATGGCCCGGTCGCGCGCCCGCGTCGCCTACCACGCCCTCCCCGCACTCGCCGCTTTCCTCGCGTACGCACTCCTCGTGGCACCGGCCGCGCGCGTCCGCACGGCGCGCCGCCGGAGGGAGGGGGAGCGCCCGGCGATCCTCTGGGGTCCCGTGCCGATCGCCAATCTGCGCAACTCCGTCCTCGCCGACCGGGCCGCGGGCTACCGCAGCGAGTCGATTGCCTACCGCCTCTACCGGCCGTCCGACCGGGAGGCGTTCGACCATGTGCTCGACCGCTTCACGCGCGTGCCGCTCCTGGGGCAGCTCGTGCCCTACGGGGCCTTCCTCTGGGCCGGCCTGCGCTCCGACGTCTTCTGCTTCTACTTCGACGGCGGCCTGCTCGGCGAGACGCCCTTCTGGCGCGCTGAGCTGCCCCTCCTCCGGCTCGCCGGCAAGAAGATCGTCGTCTGGCCGTATGGTGGCGATGCGAGGCTGCCTTCGCGGACGCGCGCCCTCGGCGGCTGGAACGCGTACTCGGACGTCCCGCCCGGTACCGAGGACCGGCGCGAGGAGGACGTGCGGGTGCGCCTGCGCGCGTTCGGCCGCTGGGCGAACGTCGTGCTCGGGTGCGCCGATCTCGTCGAGGACCTCCCGCGCCTCGACGGCGTGCTGCCGTACCCCTTCGACGCCCGCGGCTGGGAGCCCGTCGAGACGCCCGCCGGAGAGACGGTACGGGTCGTGCACGCGTCCAACCACCGCCACTACAAGGGCACCCGCTACCTGATCGAGGCCGTCGAGAAGCTGCGCTCGGAGGGCCTGCCGGTCGAGCTCGTGCTCGTCGAGGGGATGTCCGGCGACGACGCGCGGATCGAGTACGAGCGCGCGGACATCATCGCCGACCAGTTCCTGATCGGGGCCTACGCGCTGTTCGCGATCGAGGGGATGGCGCTCGGGAAGCCGGTCGTCTGCTACCTGAACGAGCGCTTTGCGCGCCACCACCCGGAGTGGGAGCGAAGCCCGATCGTGAGCGCGAGCCCGGACACGCTCACCGAGCGGCTGCGGGAGCTCGTGACCGATCCCGGCCGGCGCTCCGACCTCGGGCGCCGGGGGCCCGAGTACGTGCGCGAGGTGCACTCGCCGGAGTCCGTCGGCGCGCAGCTCGACGCGATCTACCGCGGGTTCTGGGCGAGCTAGCGCTAGCCCGGCTTCACGGCCCGCACGGTGAAGCCCGCGTCGTCGACGTCGAAGTGCGTGATCTCGAGACCCTCGTCCGCGCACCAGCCGCGCACCTCCTCCTCGGTATGGCGGTGGGCGTAGCGCGGCGCGTACCAGTCGAAGTTCAGGTGGTTGTTCTCCTCGAAGGTCATCTCGGCGTTCCAGAACAACTTGGCGACGTGCCAGTAAACGAGCCGCTGGACGTCGTAGCGGCCCGCCTTGATCCCGAGCAGCGGCACGTCCTCGGGGACCTCGACCTCGGTCTCGAGCTCCGCGAGCGCCTGCCCGAGCCGCGTCAGCGGGCGAAGCGCGTCCCACGCCTCCTCGGGGCTCATGTCCGCGATCAGCCCGCGCACGTGGTCGTCCGTGAACTCGCGGATCGGCGCCTTGCGGCGGTAGACGTAGAACATCAGCTCGCCGCCCGGCGCGAGCAGCGGCACGAGCGACTTCATCGCCCGCGCCGTGGACGGAGTGTGGTGGAGCACCCCTTCCGAGATGATCGCCTCGAAGCTCCCGGGCTTAAACGGGAGCTGGAGCACGTCCGCCTGCACGAAGTGCGTGCCGCCGAAGTCGTTCAACCGTTCGCGCGCGACGTCGATCGCGGCCGAGATGTCGGCGCCGACCCATTCCGCGCCGGCCGCGTTCCAGCCGTCCGCCATCCACGCAGAGGTGGAGAATCCGGCCCCACAACCGGCGTCGAGCGTTCGGCGCCTAGCGGCGAACCACGAGCGCATCTCCTCGGCCGAACGGAAGCCGTACCGACGGAGGAACCAGGCGTGGAGCTCCTGTTTCATGCCCTCGGAGCCGAACGAGTCGAGCTTCGTCCACTTGTAGCCGAAGCTCGACTCCGTCTGGCGTTGGCCCTCGTCCTCGGTCAGGACAAAGCGTGGGATCCCGGCGCGCACGGGATAGCGCGAGCCGTTCGCCACGAGCTCGCCGTTGTCGACCTCGCCGCCCAGGCGCGCGCGCTCCTCGAGCCGAAGCGGCGCACCGGACACCGGATCGACGAGGATCTCGAGCAGCGACTCACGCATTGGAGGCATCGGTTGGCTCGCCGAGCAGCCGACGGTACGCATTCGCCTGGAGCTCGACGATCCGATCGGCCGAGTGGTGCTCGGAAAACCACCTCCGCGCAGCCGCGCCTAGCCCTTCCCCGTCCTGTGGGTCGACGAGCACGCGTTCGAGCGCGGCCGCGATTTCGTGCTCGTTTTCCGCGGCGAGCAGGGGCGGCGTGCGTCCGAAAAAGCGCTCCGTCTGCGCGGTGTCCAGAGCGGTGACGACGCGGCGACCGAGAGCCATCGCCTCGAAGGCGACACCGCCGATCGCCCGGATCGCGAACTGGTCGACGACAGCGTGGCTCGCGAGGTACCGCGTCCAGAGGTCGCGCTTCCGGAGCGGGGGCACCCACTCGACGCGCTCCTCGAGGCCCAGTTCGGAAAGCAGCCGCTTCGTCGCGTCGAGGTCTCGCCCCCACTCCGCGAGCACGAGGCGGAAGTCGAAACGCCCACGAAGCAAGGCCGCCGCGCGTAGGAACCGGTCGCTGCCCTTTGACCAGCTCACGTCGCCGTCGACCCAGTCCTGGCGGCTGGGGGCGTAGAAGGTGACCGGCGAGCCCGGAGCGGGCGCCAGGTGTTCGTGCTCGTCTGCAAAACGGAACAGCCGGTCGCTGTCGACGGCGTGGGGGAGGTACACGACGCGCCGCTGATCGAGCTCCAGACGCTGGACGGAATCGAGGACGTCGGAGTTCGTCACAAAGACGATCGGGGCCTCGCTGTAGGTGAGCGCGCAGACGCGGCCGTGCGGCGTCTCCTCGAACGGGATCTCGCGGAGCGTACCGTGCTCGTACGCGGCCCAAGCGGCGGTCTGGCACAAGAGCGGGAGGATCCCGTCGAACGCATAGCCCTGGACGACGTCGTACTCGCGCAGCACCGGCGCCCATCGCTCCGCCTGGATGCGGTAGCCCCGGAGGTCGTTTTGGCGCAGCGGACCGTGGTCCGGAAACCGCGCCTCGAACCGGCGGGCAACGGGCGTCCGGTCGACGTCGCCGCCCGGGCGCAATTGCGCGAACCGCGTCGGGAAGACGGCGACCGCCGCCGCCCTCGTCCCTTCGCCGCGTGCGAGCATGCCGGCGGCGCGTACGACCTGCGGGATCTTCCGACGAACGCCTCGCAGCACGCTGCCCGAGAGGCGAAGCCAATGCGCGAGACCGCCCCGGTACCCGAGCGACCGTGCGATCCGCGTCGACCGGCACCAGAGCCAGCGCTCCGTCGTCAGTCGCCGCCCGTGCCGCGCCGCAGCTCCGCGGTCGCGCCGGGCCTGCGCGCCGAGATAGCTGCTGCACGTCCGCCAGTTGCCTTGTGCGAACCAGTCGGGCCGGCGGTAACCGCGAAGGTCGACGTTCCACCAGTCGGGATAGAAGTCGTCGACGACGTCGCCCTCGAACTCCGCGTCCTCCCACTCGGGGCAGCCCATGATGTGGTAGTAGTCGTGGCAGGACACGTCGGCGTCTATACCGCGGCGGCGCTGGATCTTCGCGTTGTTGTACGCGTTGTTGGCGATGTTGCCGAGATGCAGAACACGGAGCTTCCGGCCGTGCTCGCGCTCGAACCGCGACACCCACTCGAGCCCCGTCTCCGTTGCGCCGGCAGGAGCCTGCGCCGCGTCGATCACGCGCGCGCGGGCTCGAGGGCCCGGGCGAGCACCTCTACGACCTGCTCCTGGTCAGCATCGGTCATGCCGGGAAAGATCGGCAACGTGACCGTCGTGTCCTCGCAGAGCGCCGCGTTCGGGAATGCCTCGGGCGCAATGGCGTACTTGCTGCGGTAGTAGCCGAGCCGGTGCACGGCGTGCGTGCCCGGCCGCGTCTGGATGTCCTGCGCAGCCATCTCGCTCATCACGCGGTTGCGTCGCTCGCGGCCGCCCTCGAGCACCCGCACGACGTAGGACTGGTAGTTGTGACCCTCGACGGGACCGGCCGTCGGGCGCTGGAGCTCTTCGACGTCCGCCAGCAGCTCGTTGTAACGGGCCGCGCGAGCGCGCCGCTCCCCGAGGAGCGCGTCGAGCTTCGACATCTGCGCGATGCCGACGGCAGCCTGGATGTCGGAAAAGCGCAGGTTGAACCCGAGCTCGTCGAAGATGCCCATCGTCCACGGCCCGTGCGGCTCGAGCTCCGGGTCGGGCAGGCCGGTCGTCCCATGGTTGCGCAGGAC
>JBOHAW010000201.1:0-5997 GCA_050697975.1 Gaiellaceae bacterium | reverse complement strand
CTCTCGGGCCCGCCGAGATGCTCCGTCATCACAGGGTCGCCCAGGAGCCGCTCCAGCAGCGGCAGGTCGCCCTCGGCCCACGGCTCGAGCCGGCGCTCGCTCAATCGATCAGCTTCCTCGTCATCGCCACGATTGCGACCCGCCACAACACCAGCGCGAAGGCTACGAGATAGGCGACGCCTACGAGATCGATCCATTCGAACCCGTACAGCACGGCGTCGCGGACGAGCTCGACCGTCCAGTACAGCGGGTTGAGCTTTGCCAATGCCTGAATCCACTCCGGAAACCCGTCGAGCGGGAAGAACGTCCCGGCGACGAGGAACAACGGGGTGAGCACGGCGCTCACGACGTAGTTGAAGTTCTCGAACGACTTCGCGAAGCCGGCGACCATGATCCCGAAGCACGCCCAGCCGACTCCAGAGAGCCACGCGATGAACGGCACCAGGAGCATTCCCCACACCGGGTCGAGCCCGAAGAAGATCGCGACGACCATCGGCACGCACCCGTACACACCCGCGCGCGTCGCGATCCAGAGCGCCTCCGCGGTGACGAGCTCCTCGGTGTCGACCGGAGCGGCGAGGATCGCGTCGTAGGTGCGCTGAAACTGGTACTTGACGAACGTCCCGAACATCGCCGGGAACGCGCTCGAGAAGAGGACGGCGGTCGCGACGGTCCCGGTGCCGACGAACTCGACGTAGTCGTAGCCCGCCACCTTCGAGACCAGCGCGCCGAAGCCGAAGCCGAAGGCGAGGAGGTAGAAGGTCGGCTCGACGGTGGAGGAGAACGTCGTCGAGCGCCAGTAGGACGAGAAGTTCACCATCTCGCGCACGAGCACACCGGTGAGCGCGGGGCGCTCGAGCCGGCGGAGGCGCGTGGCGCGCGGTGCGGGCGCGATGGACATCAGTCGATCTCCTCCCCGGTGAGCAGGACGAAGACGTCCTCGAGGTTCGCCGGGCGCCGCCGCCCTCGGGCGCGCGACCGTCGGCCTTGTCGACCCCGAGGATCGCAACACTGGTTCCCGTGCGCCTGCTGCGCAGCCCTGCGGCGGCCGCGTCGGCCTCGACCTCGGCCAGCCTCGCCGGTGGCCCGTAGACCTCGACCGCCACCAGGCCGGCGTGCTCGGCGATGAGCCGGCGCGGCGGGCCGGTCGCAACGGCGCTGCCGTGCGACATGATCAGGACGGTGTCTGCCAGCCGCTCGGCCTCCTCGATGTAGTGCGTCGACATGAGGATCGTGGTTCCCTCGGCGCGCAGCGCGTCGATCAGCGCCCACAGCTCCTGGCGGACCTGGGGGTCGAGGCCCACGGTCGGCTCGTCGAGCAGCACGAGGCGCGGGCGATGGACGAGCGCCCGGGCGATCAGCAGCCGCCTGCGCATGCCTCCGGAGAGCTTGTCCACCCGGGTGTCGCGGCGATCGGAGAGGTTGGCCAGCTTCAGGGCGCGCTCGATCGCGTCGCGGCGCTCTCCGCGGCCGATCCGGTAGAGGTGGGTGAAGACGAGGAGGTTCTGCTCCACGGTCAGCGTCACGTCGAGGTTGTCGAGCTGGGGGGCGACGCCGCACTGCGCCCGCGCGGCCTTCGACTCACCGGGCAACCGGAACCCGAGCACCTCGAGCTCGCCCTCGTCGGCGATCGCCTGGGCCGTCAGCAGCCGCATCGTGGTCGACTTGCCCGCGCCGTTGGGCCCGAGCAGGCCGACACAGGTGCCCTCGCGCACGTCGAGGTCCAGCCCGTTGACCGCCGTGATCGGTCCGTACCGCTTGATGACGCCCCGAAGGCGGATCGCGAGTTCCGCACTCATACCGTCAGCTTGCCAGGCCGGGCGCCTGAGCCTCGAGGCTAGGGATTACTTGACCGGATATATCCGATCGTGGTTCGATCGCGCGGATCCCTGTCAGGAAGGAGAGGCCTCATGAGGGGACTCCGAGTCCGTACGACTCTGCTGGTGGGCGGCCTCGTGGCCGCTGTCTTCGCCGCCGGCGCGGGCAACGCGTTTGCGACCCCGCTCGAGCCGAAGGTGAAGGATGCGGTCGCGTACGCGAAGTCGAAGCCGCTGCGCGACCTGCCCAAGCTCGATCCGCTGCGGAAGTTCTCCACCGATCCGGGCGAGCGCGGCGAGGGCCCGGGCGGCGACAACGGGCACAAGAGCGACGGCGCGCTCCAGACCGCAGCGGTCACCGCAGCGATGACGGCGCCGCTGTTCACGTTCGAGGGCCCGTCGAACCAGGACAACTTCAACACCTTCGGGTTCCGGGTGAACCCGCCCGATCCGGTCGGCGATGTCGGGCAGACCCAGTACGTCGCCATGGTCAACCTCGTCTACTCGGTCTACTCGAAGACGGGCGAGCTGCTCGGCGGGCCGTTCGACACCGGCACGCTCTGGCAGGACTTCCCGATCGAGGATTGCACCGACCCGAGCGGCGACCCGATCGTGTTCTTCGACGAGATCGCGAACCGCTGGGTGCTGACGCAGTTCACGACCAGATTCGAGACGAACCAGTTCTACATCTGCCTGGCCGTCTCGGCGACGGAGGACGCGCTCGGTGAGTACCACCTGTACGCGTTCTCGACGGGCGACGCGTTCCCGGACTACCCGAAGTACGGGCTCTGGCGGGACGCCTACGTCGTCACGACGCGGGAGTTCCCGGCCGCCGGCGGCGAGCAGATCGGCATCTACGCGCTCAGGCGCGCTCAGCTGCTCGAGGGCGGTCCGCAGCGCATGGTGCAGTTCACGCTCACCGGCCCGCCGAACCTCGTCGGCGACGGGCTGCTGCCGGCGGACATCGACGGCAGGCGCCTGCCGCCGCCCGCGAGCCCGGTCCCGATCGTCGGCTCGCAGGACGATGGTGCGTTCGACGGCGCGACCTTCGACGCGCTCAACGTCTTCCACCTGAACGTCAACTGGGCGAAGCCCGACGAGTCGACGTTCATGCTGGACAAGCAGGTGCCGATCGCTCCGTACGACACGATCTATCCCTGCGCCCCGACAAGCCGCGACTGCCTGGCGCAGCCCGGCATCGTCAACCCGGCCCAGTACCTCGACATCCTCTCGTACCGGCAGCGACCGATCCACCGGCTCCAGTACCGGAACTTCGGCACGCACGAGTCGCTGGTGACGAACCAGTCGGTCGAGGCGCGGCCGAACGTCGCAGGCACCCGGTGGTGGGAGCTGCGGAATCCGGACGACGCCGTCCTGTACCAGGAGGGCACCTGGGCGCCGGACGACGTCCATCGCTGGATGGGCAGCGCCGCGATGGACCGCGACGGCAACCTCGCCCTCGGGTACAGCGTCGTGAACGCGACGGACGTCTTCCCCGGCATCCGCTACGCCGGGCGCCTCGCCGGAGACCCGCTCGGGCAGCTCACGCAGGGCGAGACCGTCCTCCAGGAGGGAAGCGGCGTCCAGCGAACGACGAACTCGCGCTGGGGCGACTACACGTCGCTGAACGTCGACCCCAACGACGACTGCACCTTCTACTACATCAACGAGTACTACACGCTTGCCGGCCAGCTGAGCTCGACCGCCGGCTGGCAGACCCGCATCGGGGCGTTCCGCTTCCCGAGCTGCAAGTCCGGGACGTAGCTCCGCGAGTCGATCGACGCAACGGGCCCGCTTCCGGCGGGCCCGTGGCATTCTGTGGACCGTGAGACGACTGCTCGCGCTCGGCGGAATCGCCGCCGCCGTTGCCGGCGGGAGCGCGATCGGCGCTGCGAAGCCGCCCGCGCTGCTCACCTACGCGCTCGAAGGCGGGCGCGGGGGACTCTGCCTCGCCCGGGCCGACGGATCGAGGGGCGTCCGGTTGACGACCGGCGGCGACCGGACGCCGTCCTGGTCGCCGGACGGCCGGTACGTCGCGTTCGCGCGGCTCGAGGGCGGCACGAGCCGGATCGTCGTCGTCGACACCCGGGGGCGTGTCGTTCGGCGCTTCGGCGCGGCCGAGGCGAACGCCGATCCCGCCTGGTCGCCCGAGGGCGGGCGGATCGCGTACGCCGCGGCAGGTCGCATCGTTGTCGCAAGCGCGACCGGCCGCACGCTCATGCAATTGCCGGCGAACGGCGCGCTCGCCAGCACGCCGACCTGGTCCCCGGACGGGCGCCGGATCGCCTACACGGAGACGCTCGACGCCGATTCGGATCGCGAAGGGCAGCCCGGCGCAGTCTTCATCATCGGCGCGAACGGCACCGGCAGGCGGGCGCTCGCCCGGAACGCCGCCGAGCCGAGCTGGTCGCCCGACGGCTCGAGGATCGCGTATGTCGCGTACCGATCCCGCTGGTCGGAGACCGGCGACGTGGTGATCGCGACGGCGGACGGAAGCGAGTCCCGCCGCCTCACGGGGACGCGCGAGCCCGAGTCGCGTCCGGCATGGTCGTCCGACGGGCGGCTGATCGCCTTCGCGCGCGGAAGCGAGGAACGGAGCGCGATCGTCGTCGCGCGGGTCGACGGGGGCGGCGAGCGCGTCGTGGCGCGCTCGGGCTCGCACGGCGTGCTCGACCCCGCCTGGCGGCCGCCGGTCGCCCTGCCGAAGGCCGCGCGCCCGGCCTGCCCTACCTAGCGTTGTGATCCCCGCCGCCCGGGCATAAGGTTGCCCCGGACACCCGGGGACAAGGAGGAGACATGCGCGGGAATCGGTTCCGCTCGCTCGTCGTCGTTCTCGCCGCGGCAGCGGCGATGGCCGTTGGGGTAGGCGCGTCAGCCGACCCCGGAGGGTCCGGTCCTCCGACCGCGGTCGGCACCGGCGGCGCCGCAGCGACCGTGGAACGACTGGCGACGCAGGCCGCGATCGACACATTGCGGCGCGGCGGGAACGCCGTGGATGCCGCCGTGACGGCTGCGGCGGTACTCGGGGTCACCGAACCGTTCTCGTGCGGCATCGGCGGAGGAGGGTTCATGCTCATCCGCACGGCCGGCGGCGCGGTGACGACGATCGACCACCGCGAGCGCGCGCCCGCGTCGATGAGGCCGGACTCCTTCTTCGAGAACAGCGCGCCGCTTCCGTTCAGCGCCGCGCGTTACAGCGGCCTCTCCGTCGGCGTCCCGGGAACGGTGCTCGGCTGGGCGGACGCCCTCGCCCGCTACGGCACGATCTCCCTGGCCGAGGCGCTGGCGCCCGGTATCCAGATCGCCCGCAACGGGTTCGTCGTCGATCAGGTCTTCGCGGACCAGACCCAGCAGAACGTCGACTTCTTCGACGACGTGCCGGCGACGGCCGCCCTCTTCCTCGACCCCGACGGGACGCCCCGCGACGTCGGCACGGTCTTCCGCAATCCCGACCTCGCCCGCACGTACCAGCGGATCGCCCACCTGGGACCGAAGGGCTTCTACCGCGGGGCGGTCGCGGATGCGCTCGTCGAGACCGTCCGGCACCCCCCGGTCAGCCCGAGCGCCAACCACACATGGCGTGCCGGGCTGATGACGATGCGCGACTTGCACACCTACGTCGCTCCCGAGCGCGCGCCCACGCACGTCAACTACCGCGGGCTCGACGTCTACGGCATGGGCCCGCCTTCCAGTGGCGGCTCGACCGTCGGCGAGGCGCTCAACATCCTCGAGGGCTATGACCTCGCAGGCATGCCGCGCGAGCAGGCCCTCCACTTCTCGCTCGAGTCCACGCGCTACTCCTTCGCCGACCGCAACGCCTACCTGGCCGACCCGGACTACTTCCAGGTTCCGCTGCGCGGTCTGCTCTCGGAGGAGTTCGCCGCCACGCGCCGGAGCCTGATCACCGACCGTGCGGCGACGAGCCCCGTTGCGCCAGGTAATCCGCACCCCTACAACGGGGGCGGACAGGCGGCCGCGACCTCCACCCTCGCCGGGACGACGACGACGCATCTCACCGTCTCCGACCGCGCGGGGAACGTCGTCTCGTACACCTACACGATCGAGTCGACGGGCGGCGCCGGCCTGGTCGTGCCGGGCTTCGGCTTCCTGCTCAACAACGAGCTGACGGACTTCAACTTCGACTCGACGACCCACCCGAACCGCGCCGAGGGAGGCAAGC